>CALBTS010000558.1 GCA_937968035.1 uncultured Methanomethylovorans sp. | reverse complement strand
AAGAGTCTTCAGCAATGAGGGCTCTTTTTTTTTTGTGATTCACAGGCCATTGATCGGAATGACCCGGGAATGCCGATTTAATCAGAATCAAAACTTTATCGTGCTTTGATTGTTGAAAAAATGAACCGGCATCATTCGGTTTCCCTTGAAAGGAAGATGGCAATCTATTGCTGTTTAAATTGATTAAGAGAAATCTTATGTTACAAAGCGCGGAACACTGAAAAATGAATTAAATCCTGGTCATAACCTCAGCTTGGCATACTGGTGGATCCCCTGACAAGAAAAAATAATAAAAGAAAGGGTATTTAATATGATAAATAGTTATGATTTGATGGTTGCCCATCCTGAAACATTCAGATCGCTTTCAGTCAAGGATATGCTCTTTGTTCATTATACATGTCCACAGGTAGAAAAGCAAATCAATGCCTGGTCTGAATACAATATCATTGGATTTACATTAAATGGGAAAAAAATTTACCATCAGGGAGGTAAAACGTGGATACTCTCGGAAGACAACACCCTGTTTTCTAAAAAAGGGGCATTTACACAGGAAAAGTACAAATATGGCGGGTGGGAAGTTATGGCTTTCTATATTCCTGATGAGTATCTGAAAAAAGTATTTAATGAATACCGTAGATTTCTGCCTCTCAAAGACTTGCCTGAAAATACAATTGACCCTATGATTGAACTTGCGATTGATGACCGCATTCGGTCCTACTTTTTCAGTATCCTGACCTATTTTAATCATAATGGCACGTCTCCGGAGGATTTGATTGAGTTGAAATTCAGGGAATTATTGTTTAATATCTATTCAAATCCAATAAACAGGATGCTGCTGGCTTATGTCTCCGGCCTGGTTGATCAATATAAAACGCCACTCTGGCAGATAATGGAATCGAACTTCATGTTTAATCTGTCAATCTCAGAATATTCCCGATTGTCTCAAAGAAGTGTATCGACATTCAAAAGGGATTTTAACTCGGTATATAAGACTACCCCGGGGAAGTGGCTTATAAATAAGAGATTGGGATATGCCAAAGACCTTCTGGAATCAAGCATGAAAAGCATCAACGAGATTGCATATGAAAGCGGCTTTGAAAATTCGTCTCACTTTAGCAGAGTGTTCAAGGAAAAGCATATGATGACCCCTGTACAATACAGGCAACATCATAAAAACCTGATAAGAGTCAATGGGTAAATTATCAAACTGATTGCTATTCAGTAATCCATTAAGCAGCAGACAAATTTCTTTTATGCATGAACCGGACAGAATTAGGATTGAACTTCTGAGAAAACCCGTTTCCCTTTTTGGCTGATAATTTTGAACTAATGATTTAATATTAATTTAAAACAATCAGTTATGAAAAAGCTATCATTGATTTTAGGAGGTCTGGTTGGTTCAATAATTCTTGCTTTTGGCAATGAGCCAGTCAAAAACGGAGACTCTGGTCAGGTTATCCTGGAAAATGAAAAGGTCATGGTTGTGCAGTATATCAGCATGCCTGGTGAGGGTACCTGCGGAACAGGCCTGCATGAACACGAAGCACACCTCACCATTATCTTAACAGGCGGAGCAGTAAGTGTCATCCATGAGGGTGGTGAGGCACATGTGTTCGATCTGGAAGCCGGCACCACACTATGGTCCGAGGCTGAGAAACACGAGGTCATCAATAGCGGAGAAGATATGTTAAAAGTTCTCCTCGTCTACTTAAAGGAATGACCAGAGAATCCGGTCTGCGGAAAGGAGGTCCGGACAATGAGGCTCAGCATGGATGAGGCGTTTGATTAGCTTATGAACTTTCCTTCCCAGGATATGTTAGTAATCAGGATGTACATCAATGAAGTTTCTCAAAGTTTTTGAATGTTAACCCCTTAAATTATTGAAATTATGAAAGCAAAAGACTTAAAAGTACTCATTGTACTGGTGACCTTCTTTTTCAGTTTTCAAAGTTTTGCGCAGAAGAAGGAATCGCATGAAATCGTGCTGCACCCTGATCAGTATTCAGGGCCCATCTATGTTTCAGGTAATGATTTCCCCAAAGGGAATATTATTAATATGGTAGACAAATGGGGCGGACTTGCTGTGGTAATTAATGAATTACCTGCAGGGACGGACTTTGCACCACTGCTGAAAGGTTTGGAAGATGACCTTTGCCAGGTACCTCACTGGGGTTACCTTGAAAAGGGCAAAATTCGGGTGATTGACAAATCTAAGAAAGAAGTTACGATTGAAGCTGGAAGCGTATTTTATATGCCACCCGGCCATAATGTAATAGTGGATGAAGATGCCAAAATAATCGACTTTAGTCCTTCAGATCAGATGAAGGATCTCAATAAACACGTTCTTCAAAAGGTGGCTGAAATGGAAAGTGGGCAATAATCTCCCAGGCTCTATGCAGTTTTGATTCGGGAATGTAAGGTGAAACATAGAGGGTGTCTCATAAGACAAATGGGGCACCCTTTTTCTTTTTGTCAGGATTTACACACAATCAGGGATACTGTTGAGTAAATCAATGAAAAAAATAACAGACGGAGTTCTCCCCCTAGTTTCGACCTGCTATTTTGCATACCTCAAGTTATATAACCTGGGGTTTTCTGGAGGGGGAGGCATCCTCCTTCTTTTCACTGTTTATCAACTTATTAACCACTTGAAGTGCGCGAGGTCAAACCGGAAAAGGTGCGAACCACACCCTGTTTGGTGGAG
>CALBTS010000557.1 GCA_937968035.1 uncultured Methanomethylovorans sp. | reverse complement strand
ACCACCGAAATCTACACTCTTTCCCTACACGACGCTCTTCCGATCTATTACAAAAACGGCCTAGGTCCTCAACACAAGTTTGTAAATTAAGCATCAAATCAGTATTTGTTCCAACAAATTGGCCTACCTCATCCATTAGAAAGACTACACGCGATTTATTTGCAACACAATAATCATTAACCATTTTAGCAAAACGTTCAGTTGTAATGGAAAAATTATTGACTTGATCATCAAAATACTTTCTTGCAGACTCTTCATCCATTTCTCTTATATTTACAAGCGATTTGATAATATGGTTTCGATTTAAGAATGCTTGATTTCTACCATCTTTCTTCCAATCCTTACCAGAATACTGCTCAAATGATGACATAAAACTCTCGTAGTTGCCTTCTTTGATCAGTTCTCTCTCCATGTCTGCTACCCAAGGTGTAGTTGCACTCAATCCAATTGCTTCATTAAAAGTTCTTAACATTACATCAGTAATCGCTTGTTGCTTTGCCTTTGCAGTAGATCCAGCTTTTGAATCAATATTAAAGATGACAACTTTTGTATTTGAACCAGCTGACATATTTATGTCTGCCAAAATAGTTTCATCATGTATTTTATCAACAAAAAATTCTGGCGCATAAAGACCAGCGATTGATTTATTTTCTAATATATAACCAAGCATTTTCAAGAAGTGTGATTTACCTGAACCAAAGAAACCAGTAATCCAAACACCCATTTTACTAGTCGGTGCATTAATTGACTCACGGTATTTTCTAAAGAAAGTTCTAAAATGTTTTACAATTTCGTTGGTAACTACATATTCATCTAACTCTTGGAATATTTTCTCATCAAGTTCATTTCCAATCGTCACAACGCCTTCAATGTTTCTATCAATTGATTTTCTAAATAAATCTCTAATTTTCAAATTCATATGATTATTCCTCTCCCCTATCAATAATTGGAAATGCTCTGTAATAATTATCATCATCAAGTCTATCAAATAGCTTTAGATGCCCTTTTCTAACTGAAAATGTTCCGGGATATAACATAACAACTGGATTTCTCTTAAATATACTCTGTAAATTATTGAGGATTGTATGACTCCTAATAACAGGATAGGCTTTGCCAACTCCAGTTATTAGAATTATGTGTGTTCCATCGTCTGGGACACTACTACTGAATTTATAAAGAATCTTGTTGCCGCTTTGCTCTAACGCTAACATCGGCTGAAATACTTCTTGAAGTAACAACGATTTGTCGTAATCCTTTTCCATCAGTTTTATCGTATCAAAATATCCGTTTTCTTTGATGATTTCTAACATCATTTCATATAAATCAAATGGAACAATTTCAGAGTTTGATCTAAGAGCTTTTTGTGTTTCTTCTCTTACTCTAGTTTCATCTTTTGGATCGTAATCAAATATGAAAAACTTCATATCACCAGCAGTCTTGTTTTTGTTTAAATTTTGTACACTACTAAGTTGAAATCTCAGAGCATCCAAGCGCTCTCTTATTGATATTTTCATTTACTTATCTCCCAATATTGCTTGTAGGTATTTATAATCACCAATTTTATCAATATATTTAGTTACTTCCGGATGTACAACCAATTGTTTCACATAAATATTTTTGATTTTTCTAATCCCCAAAGCTGAATCGACTAGCATTTTACGATATGCTTTACTGAGTAATTCAATTGTATTTTCACTCCATCTGTTAACATAAAGATTCGTTTCTTTCTTGCTTGTAAAAAAAACATCAAAATCATCCATGGAAATATATTTTTTTTCACTAAGTAGGGCGTTTCTATATACTTCTGACAAGAATTCGGTAAACATGACGTCGTGTTTAGCTACTGCATAGAGAAGAATAAACTTTGCCGTAATAATATCCAAATCAAGGAAGTATCTAAGTAATACTTGATCTAACTGGAGCAAACGTTGATATAGATGATTTGTAATCTCTCTTCTTCTTTCAAAAGACTTAATTTGAATCTTATTTTCTGATATACACTTGTGATATATTTGATGTTTATCTTCACCATCCAAAATCCACCTGGCAATTATTTTAGATTTATTATAGAAAAAAGGAACTTTCTTTAACTGAGATGTGATTTTTGTAGTTTTCATAGAAAAACCTCCTTATTAATTTAAGTATATCATACAGATATTCATTTTCCAATAGAAATCGTTCCTTTTTTGATGCATTTATTATTAATTAATTTGCTTAGGCTATTGCCTATTGTATATTCGAGCTGTAGATCTGTGTATATTTGGCTCTTTAGTAATCAAATAATGTAATCGTGTGAATTAAGATTTAATCGTGTGAAAGTTCTTTCTCTTATCTATTTTCAATGCCTTTTTCAGCACTTTTTCACTCCATAAAAATGATTTGAAACCTCAAAAAGGCCCTATTTAGCGCAAAAAAAGCCTGACACTTAATTGTATCAGACTAATGCTTGTTATATTGTTGAGATGGTGGAGTTCGTTACTACAGTCATTATTCGTCAAATCTAACAAGATCTGCAATCTTCATTCTACAGGCATTTCTTGCGAAGACAATCATCGTTCCCGCGATTGTTGCGAACAGGCTGAAAGCAATGACAGCACTCACAACAACACTGTTGATAGCGGATACATTGAAGACACCCATATTATTGGATACAAATGATTCCGTACCATTCATCGCTAACACTGCTAACCCCGCACCCATGACGACCGAAAGCAACGACAGCAGAATGTAGCGACTGACAAACAGAAACGATGAACTCGCAGGCGATAACCCCACCGATCGGAAGATTCCGAAATCGCGTTTCCGTTTCTGATAGAAATAAGCAAAATCCTTGAATAGGACATAGGCGAATATGAGCAACGTGAAAACAAGTGAAGCAGTTGTTATGCCTTGAATATATAAGGTCAACTTATCTGAAGAATTCCTGATTGATGCTTCGCGATCATCCGAACTGGAGAAACTGATGTTGTGATCGGCCAGATAGGTCTCAAGTTCGTCGGTATTGACGCCTTCACGCAATTTGAGGTAATACTGGGCACGGTTGGTATTGTCCGCAAACCAATCGACAAATCTTCGCCCAGCATAGTCTGCTTCGTCTCCGATCCGATCAAACACGACGTAACCGTCGTGCTGCAACATCGTCTTGATGCCGTATATTTTGATGTTATAGACGCTTGAAGAACCGACAGCGGTATCGACAAAGCGGATGTAATGCATGTAACTTGCATCTTGGGAAGGCGCAACCTCCAGATGAAAATCATTTGCCAAATTATACCCAATCAAACCCAAGCCTCTTTCTGAAATGTTCGGAGGACAGGCTCCGATTTCGGATCCTGATGTCAGAAAGTCGCAGATATCACCTGAAAAGGCAACATAGAAGACCTTGACATGATACTCGTTAAAATCGGCATCGGTGATGATTGCCCACACTTTCTGCGGATCAACTATCAGGGATTTATCACCATAGGTATCCATTATCTCTGAATAGATATCGTGCTTGGAAATCACAATGTAATCGTAGTCCAAGCCATAATTATCAGTTGTGTAGATGTTTTGAGCATAATTGTTCATCGCAATACATAAAGCAATGCTCAGTGTCACCAATATTGCCGTCAGGATATGAACAGACGAGGAATACCAATCCGCAAGCGCATATCTGAAACCAATGTTGATTTTTCGGAATTTAGAGATCCTTGACCTACTTCTGTTACGGGAGATACGTGCATAATCTTTGAAGAATGTTGCTGGTTTTTTGTCTATTGATTTAGATATGGTGACCCCAATCAAAATGTTCATCAATATCAAAGCCGACAGGATCAGCCCGAAACCGGCAATATAGAGTCTTACATCCTTTGCGAAAAACAACGAGTAGTTGAAATGTCCCCTGCAGATGAGGGATACGTTCAAGAAAAAAAGCAGAGACGCCAGATACCCCGTGAGCGAAGCAACCGCATATTCACTCGAATATGATATGACAATCGTCCGCTTTGAAATCCCCAGGCTTCTCAAAGTGCCGATAGTGTGCCGTTCCTTGACAAGATCATGCTTAACGGATATGACAATCGCGAGTATCGCGAACAAAAACATGATCGTCGAACACACCGCCAAGGTCTTTCCAATAACGATGTCGCTGCCGTTAGCGGCCTGAAGCACTTCGCGAAACGGATTGATTTGAATGGTTGTGTTCATACCGCCGATGTAAGTGATGTAGCTATCGATAAGTTTTTGTTCTT
>CALBTS010000556.1 GCA_937968035.1 uncultured Methanomethylovorans sp. | reverse complement strand
CCACCGAGATCTACACTCTTTCCCTACACGACGCTCTTCCGATCTCGCTTGAAATTAAACCGGGCATGGTGTGTGATGTAATTATACATACAAGTTCACCAAAGGACTTGATTTTGGTGCCCTATCAGGCTGTGAGTAAAGATAGAGAAGGTAAAACTTTCGTATATGTGGTTTCAGATAATAAAATGAATATCAAAAAGCAAAATGTAACGATAGGAAACTATCATGGTTCGGAAATTGAAGTGCTTGGAGGCTTAGTTGCAGGTCAAACTATTGTAGTTGAAGGAAAAGAGAAATTATCAGATAGCAGTTTAATCAGTTTTTGACATGAACCACAAAAAAACAGGAATTATTGAGTCCGCAATGCGTAATAATAATATTGTAATAATTATTACGACATTGTTAATGGTTATTGGGGTTGTTGCACTACATAAAATGCCCCGAAACGAATTTCCTAAATTCACTATACGTCAGGGGGTAATAGTAGGGGTATTTCCTGGCGCAACATCGGCTGAAGTAGAAGCACAATTAACACGAACTGTTGAAAATTATATTTTTGGCTATCAGGAAGTAGATAAGTCAAAAACATACTCTCTTTCAAAGGACGGGATGATGTATATTTTTGTCGAGCTGAATGGTGATGTTAAAAACATCGATCCATTCTGGTCAAAGCTGAAGCATGGTCTTGATGAACTTAAAATGACTCTCCCAAGTGGTGTTTTAGCATTGGTCGCAAATTCAGATTTTGGAGATACTGCTGCATTGCTTATCACATTATCTTCAGATACAAAAAGCTATAAGGAGCTGGAAAATGAGCTGAAAAAACTCGAATCAGAGTGCCGTAAAATACCATCGGCCTCTAAAATAAAGCATTACGGATTACAAAAAGAAAAAATATATGTCAATGTAAAGCCCGAAAAGCTCAACGAATATAATATTAATTCCGTGTCATTATTAAGTTCCTACCAGTTGAACGGGATGGTGAATTATGCAGGGGAGTTGAAAGACGGAAAAAACAATCTGGTTGTGCATCTGCCTGCGAACTTTGAATCGGAAAAAGATCTGGCTGACCAGATCGTGTACTCCGATCCAAGTGGTAATATAGTCCGTTTAAAAAACATATCCACCATAGAAAGGCGTTACGAGGATCCAGACAGTTATATCAAACAAAACGGAAAGAAAACAATTTTGCTTTCAATTGAGATGCAGCCGGGTAATAATATTGTTGAGTTTGGAAAAGAGGTAGACAAGGCTCTGACTACATTTAAAGAACAATGTCCTGATGACATTAAGATGGCTAAAATATCAGAACTGCCCAAATATGTCAAAGACTCGGTAAGTGACTTCATGAGAGAATTTTTGATTGCAATCATAGCTGTAATATTTGTTACTCTTTTACTTTTGCCTTTCAGGGTAGCTTCAGTAGCCGCCATCACCGTACCAATTTCTGTTCTAATAACGCTTGCCTTTTCATATATAGCCGGTCTTGAATTAAACACTGTAACACTCGCTGCACTAATTCTTGTATTGGGGATGATTGTTGACAATTCTATTGTAGTAATTGATAATTATGTAGAGAAAATTGATCATGGCTTTTCACTTTGGAATGCAGCCATTAATAGCGCCAGAGAGCTTTTAACCCCTGTTGTTACAGCAACT
>CALBTS010000555.1 GCA_937968035.1 uncultured Methanomethylovorans sp. | reverse complement strand
AGATCGTATTCGGTGACTGGAGTTCAGACGTGTGCTCTTCCGATCTAGAACCCGCAATTAATGACAGAATCAGTACAATTAATGACTTCTTAACGTTAATAAACAAAGATTTACCCATAGTCTCCATAATTATCTCTAAATTATTTATTTACTGTACTAGGTCCCGTCCCACCCTGCAATTCTTGCGAGCATCCACCACATGGCTTTTGCAAGCCTTAATGCTCCAACAGCATCTATATGACCTAAATCTCCTGCACCATAGTTAGTTGGTGTGATTACCGGAAAAGTGTATCCATTCCAGGTACTCGTAGCCATAACTTCACTTCCATCATCATAGCACAGAATATCAGCATAATCGAAAAGTATTCTCGTCGGATCTTTTTTAACATAATCCCTTATCCTCTGATGTTTTAATGATGCCTGATAACCTGCCTCACCCTTATAATACGTTGGCTCTACAGGACCAGTGGTAAAGTATACTTTCGTATCATAGCCCTGGGCCAAACAGTAATCTATATACTCCTGTGTAGCAGCTAAGTATGTGTCAAGGCTAACAGCGTTCCCCGTAATCGCCTGATCTTCTGCATCTAGCCCCCAATTACCACTTCCTGACGGACTCTCCAATGACCTGCCATACCAGCGACATCCATAAACAGGGTCTGATGTTGCACTTATACTGCCAGTATGACTGTCATCATAACACCATCCGAACCCAATAGCAGCTATCTCAAGATTATGTGTATTACAATAAGTGATCCCGGCTTTTGTCCTTGCTATCCCTGTTGCATTGGTCCACCAATCCTCTTCTCCACAACTATATATCCAACCTGTTGAATGCGTTAAATCACCCCAGGTAGCACCACTATATCGCAACTCAGTTGTTCTATATGGATAAGGATCACCAGATGTCCTGGTAAGTACCTGAAACCTTGAATCCAATGCTTCTAATGCATTTAAAGCCACAGGCATTGCCTGTACATGTGATTCTCCCGGATAAACAGCAAACATCTTCTTAACACTATCAATCCATTGCTGGGGGATGTCATCATATCTGTCAACAACTGTATGGTCTGCTATGATCTGACTTGTAGACCCAACACCCAAAGTTTTAAAGGTAAGATCTTCACCATAGGCGGTTCCTGCTGAATTGGTTCCATATGCTCTGACATGATATTCATTTTCAGGTAATAAGCCCGTAAGTGTGCTTTCAAATGGATCTATGCCACCTCCCTCCTCAGTGAAATTATCAGCTAGAGTAAGATCGGAAGAGCGTCGTGTAGGGAAAGAGTGTAGATCTCGGTGGTCG
>CALBTS010000554.1 GCA_937968035.1 uncultured Methanomethylovorans sp. | reverse complement strand
ATATCGTATTCGGTGACTGGAGTTCAGACGTGTGCTCTTCCGATCTGTCTCTAAATAGCTCAGATACAGCTGGTATAGCACCTTCAACAGTTTCGTACTGGTCAATGAAAAATATTGCACAATCACATAAGTCTAATACATAGGCAGCTTGCGCGGTTTTATTCTGCTTAATCAATCTCTCTACTTTTTTATTTGCAGAGGAAATTAAGTGGCTAACTGCTTCTTCTGCAGACTTACCTTTTTCTTTCTGTAGAAGGGATATAATGCTCTGTCCGATGTCTCTACCCTTTACAGCTGCGCGTTTGCCCTGTTGAATAAGATGAAAAGCTAAAGGTAGTAATGGTGCATTTAGTCTACTAATCACTAAATCTTCTTCTGCTACTTTATCAAAAAACTCTGACCTGGAGATATTAAACACATCACCATTTGGTGCGTCCTTCCTTGGTGAAATTTGTGGGACTATATTTTGTGCAAGTTTAAGGTGTGATACTGGGCATCTGAAACACGTAGTTAAAGGAAGTTCCTCTGCGTATAATGCAGCTTTCATATAATCCATTGCTTCTGAGTTTGCGCCTCTAAACCCATAAATAGATTGATTACGGTCTCCAACACAAACCGTTACAGAATCCGGACCAGTACAATTCATAATGAACTGTATTTGAGCCATATTGAGATCCTGACACTCATCTACGAATACATAATCGAATGTTTTACAAATAGCTGAGTTTCTGGCTGGAATAGTTATTAACTCATCAAATGAAACAATGCCAGACTGTTCTATTGCTTTACTACTAGCAGCATCTAATAAATAAGCAAACTTACTAATGCTATGTGCATCTAGGTGCTCGCTTTCAATATTGAAATGCTCCATTATACGTTCTGTTACTGAAGGCAGAGGTGCAGCTAATTCACTATTTAGTAGTGAATATACTTTTATAACTAAGGAACCAAAAGCCTTGTACTCATCCTCAGAAAGAATACCCTGTAACAGACGCTCATATTTATCTTGCTGTAGTTCTATGCTAGCATCCCTGCGTAGAAATGATAAGCCTAAGCTGTGTAATGTACGTACCTCTACATGCGTAGGTGCTTTCCGTTTTAAAGTTTCTGCAATAGACTTATTAAATGCTAGAAACGTTGCAGATTTATTGGGGTCTAGTAATCCCAATGCTTGTACAATTGTTGTAGTCTTACCAGATCCTGCTACAGCATTAACTATAAGATTAGACTTACCTCTACGGATGTGGTCAAAAATATCTTGCTGCTCTAAAGTAGGAACAAACATATTCTGAAGCACTGTTTCTTCCTCTTCAACATACCGCACAGTCCGCCGGCATTTGGGGTATGTTGAGCATCCCCAAAATAATCCATCGGTGTATTTAGATGATCTTAACACCATTTTAGCTCCGCATTCTGGACACTTCATTAACTGCCTCCTTCTTCATCGTCTAATATGATTTCTAATTGTTTCATTAAACTTGTAACTATAATCTGTTCAATAAGCATTCGGTCAGTACTTTCAGTTACTGGGGGCATAGTTACAACTGCTTTCGCCCGTAAAGTAAGAAGTTCATGTGCCATAAGTACTATGTCTTCATCTAGTTGTGATACTGGGTACATCATTGCATACTTACTAAGTTTATCATTACTAAGCTTGTTCACTTTTATCCTCTCTTTCTTTCTAGTCAGTTTATCAAACTGCGCTTCTGTAACTAATGATTGTTCTTCTATCCATTCATTCATCTTCAACCGCAGTTCTTCGCTCATTTACCCACCCTCCTTCCCTTCGGCGCGGGAAATGGCGGAACGAATGTTACGGATAAAATCGTCCGCTTTTTCTAGTTGCCAACCCATGGCTCCGACCCTATCGCGGTATTCAACCATGGCTTTACACGCCCCCACCAATTCCTCCACCTGCGCCTCTGCGGTGGTGGCGCGGACATTAGCTTCTGCAAGTTCGGATTGGAGGCGGAGGATTTCAGCCTTCGATAGATTATGAGAGCATTTCGGGCAGGTATATTTTTCGCCTGTCAATATTGGTTTTTTGTGAAAAAAATAATTGTCACAAACTTCACACAATATTCTAGTGTAATCTTTATGATCGCTCATCACTGCTTCCCTCCGATCTTGGCGACAAGTTCAGCCCACTGTTCAGGAATCCATCTACTATAGCTCGCCTGTCTGGACATTTCATTTCCCGCTTCTATCAACTCCTTCACCTGCGCCTCTGCGGTGGTGGCGCGGGATTCGGCGGCTATCAACTCGTTTCTTAGTTTTGTGCATTTTACATCATAGTCAAGATTGCGATCTTCAAGCGCTGCAACTTGTTGTCGAAGTTGAAATATTGGATGCTTCTCGCAGGCAAGAATATGCTCTCCAACAAGTTCGGCGCTATCGGAAGCATCAGCCGGAAATGATTGCCCGCAATAAGCGCAATAAGTCGATCTATCACCAGCCTCCAACTCCTCCACGCGGGAGTGGAGGGAGATGATTTCTGCCCTAGCCTCTCTGAGTGATTCTCCGATAATAAGATCGGGGTCATCATTTGGTTGAGCTGGAATACTCATTATCCACTTTCGCTTTCCAGAACAAAGATCGCATACAACCTTATGTGCCTTATCAATTTTTGCAATCAATTCATCACTCATCTTCATCCTCGCTTTCTTTCCCTTCCACCCGTGCGATTGCTTTTTGTACAATTTCTTTTCCTTTAGCGTGGTGATCAAAATCATTATTTACAAATTTACGTCCGCAATTTGAGCAGTAATTATTCCTGCTAGATTGTATCCTCCCGCATGTCGGGCAGATAATCCATAAGGGTATATCTATTCGCCAATCACTATAATATGTCATTTCTCTCCTTCTGCCTGTGCGATTGCGGCGCGGAGTTGATAATATTCATCTGGCAAATGATCCGGGCCGTATTCTTGATCGATCAAATCCTTCGCTGCCTTCGCTGCTTTCAGAAGAGCAAGATTGACAGGATTTTCTATTGTCTGCTCCGAGAGTTCATCATAATCTTTTCTCAGTTTCATCGCTTTACCTCTTATAAGTTATCTATTGCTTGTATTTACCTGTACCTGCCTGTCATAGATTTATCTGTTTTATGGATCCACTGGTCGTATGGAAAGTAAGTAAAAGTGGATAGGAAGTAATCCCACCATCCAAATGTTTCTTGCACATGTCGTTGATACCACATGTTTTGTAGTGCAGCATAGCTTACATTTACGACTCTAGACTGTAAATACCCTTCAGGCAAATTATGCTTTATTTCTGTAATGCTTGCACCGGATGCAATTACATCATTAAGATTTTGTACTGCTGTTGTAGTAGTACCTACTTCACATTGTAAGATATTTAGCCCTTGTTTCTTTAATCCATGCATAGTAGATTCAGATTGAGCAACTACACCAATTTTATATGTATCCCAATGAGACCAAAAATCTCTAGGGGCATATATTTCCATGTTAGCATGGATCATGCGTAGGAATTTGTTTTCTCCATTTGCTCTCCATGCAAGTTTATCTGCAATGTTTAAAGCAGCAGGAAAATCAAATGTGGCGTAATCTCCTATACCTGTAATGAAGTAAGGTTTAGTACAAGAGTATACTGCATGGCGTATACCAACCACCTCATGTAAGTAAATTGCTCCTCTAGTTACTTTGCCAGTAAGATCTAATACCTCTAATAAATTAACAGGAGTAAGTATATCATTCACTTGTTCAGCCATTATAACCTCCAATCTACCTTATTAAACCATACAATGCTGATAGGCATAAAAGTAATGCCATAATACTAAGCATAGCAGCAACAAGTAATATTAAACAGCGGCCAGTGTCTGGTACAAAATTATTCATTGCACACCTGCGCATTTTCCATTCCCATACATGACCAATAAAACTCACAATAAGAAGGGCTACAAATCCAAGATAGTGGATTGGGTACAAATACTCCTTTAGATATACCCTGATATGCAATACGTGCTAGATTAAGCGCCCAGCTAACTTCTTCTTTAGATCGCTGCGTTTCAATCAGTGATACTGTAGGTGTAGCTGCTTTAGTTATAACTAAGTGACGAAATGTATTCCCTGGTACAGGCATACCCATTTGTTCTAATCCATTTATATAGAATGCTGGCTGTAATTCTTTTTGTGCTTTTTCTGCAGTCCATTTACGCTTAGCCGTTTTTATATCAAGAGGTATGCCATCATCACAAAGCATATCTATATACCCTATGAAAGGAACATCAATACCTGGAATATGCATTTCAATAGGCATTTCAATTGCTGGTCCTTGTCGCTCTCCTTCCTCTGTTACAAAAGTTACCGTCATAGGCTTATACAATGAAAGCATTTCATACAACTCATCACTACGCAGCATTCTATTACCCAGTTCAATATCTTCCTCTGGAGAAGAGTCTTCAAAAACTATAGACTTATGCAATTTTAACTCTTCATTATATATATGCTCCCAGTATTCCAAAATGTCAAAGTCGTCTGTATCCATATTGATAATATACTGCTCAATCGCAGTATGGATAGCAATTCCAAACACAAGAGTGCTTGAAGTAGGCGCCTCTTGTTTAATAATATACCGTCTGCGATAAGCTTCTCCGCAATTGATATACTTTTCAACCTGAGACTTTGATAGATGTAAAATCTGTTCAACTGCTTCAGCTGTAGATACTTTAACATCATTAGGGTTTTTAGGCATAGTAGCTGAAAATTCTGACATGTTATCCTCCAAGTGCTAATAGTTGAGCAGAATCAGTAAGATGAATACCCTGCCACACATACTTCCCATTCTGCTTTTCACGAGTCTGTGCTACTGGTAATTTTTTACCAAAGCGCTTTCCAAAACTATCCGTGGTCATGATAAACTTATATCCATTATCTTTACACCACCGTACAAATGCTAAGTATGTTTCTTGCCGGCTTACTACACCTCCTTCCAAAATACACTCATCATAAAACTGTTGAACAATATCCATTTCTGAGCGGTAACTATCTACTGCTTGTTCTACAGTTGTAGGTGCTTGAAGACCATGGTTATACCACATTACTGCACCTTTAACTAACCAAGCTAAGATACCTTCTGACTCAGCGGCCAATGCATCATCTACTAAGTCTCGCCGTTTTCGTTTTTCTGGTGGAATAGGATGGATGAATGGGATAAGTTTAATGCGCCGCCAGATTGCATCATTACTGCCACGTATAATTGGCTTATCATTTGTTCTAATCCAAAGCTTAAACATTGGCACATAGTTAAACGGTTCATGGTACTTCTTACACGCTTCTACAGTATCACCTCCTGTCAACTGCTTAACTATAGACTCTGACATGCGCTGATGTTCATCTGCTTCATTCATAGATACTAGCCTAGCACCTTGTAATTTTGCCATACTGCTAGCTACTCTATTATCCATCTCTGCACTTGTAATTACTTTTATTTCTGACATCTGTGCATAATCACCAAGAAGCTTTTGTACAGCTTCTAAAATTGTAGACTTTCCATTATTGCCAGACTCTCCCCAGCAGATAAATAAACACTGTTCAGTTGTAGATCCTGTTATAGTGTAACCTAGTGCTCTCTGCATGAAAGAGATTAATTCTGCATTACCTTCAAAAGCTAGATTAAGTGTCTCTTCCCAGAATGGGCACTTAGCATTTGGATTGTACGCAGTCTTAACCATTTTAGTCAAGTAGTCTTCTTTACTGTGTGGCCGTAGTTTACCTGTTATTAGATCTACTGTACCGTTAGTACAGTTTAGCAGAAATTTAGACTCTAAAGGGTCAACTTCATCCGCAGTCTTTCTAATTTCTGCATACTTACTAGCTAGTGTTAAACACGCAGTAAGTTTACCTATATTCAAGCTAGAATTTGCCCAGGTGGCTTTTGCTAACGCCTGTTTAAACTGGCCTTGTTGTTTAGCTTCTTCTAATGCTTCATCACGTAATGTTCGCATAGTAGTTATAGCTTTATTAGTGACAATAGCGCTTTCATCATCAAACTTCCAACGCTTACCATCCCATACATGCCATCCCATACCTGATACTGTTATTACTTCTTGGCTATGATCCGTTAAAAGATCGGAAGAGCGTCGTGTAGGGAAAGAGTGTAGATCTCGGTGGT
>CALBTS010000553.1 GCA_937968035.1 uncultured Methanomethylovorans sp. | reverse complement strand
TAAATGAAAATAGAGTAGCCGAAGAACCATATATGAATATTGAAATAAACAGAAGGAACCACCATAATAATGGTATCTTTAAGGTACATACTATTAACTATATAAATGACCTGATAGTGGTTGATGGAAAGAATTGGTCTTTTTCTCCAATCCGTCAGCTGGCAAATTATTTGCAAAAAAAAATCTCACTAACCAAAAAGTATTTAAGATCAACAGTGAAGCAGGAAGATAATCTGGAGGAATAGAATATTAAGACATTTTATGCATGTTCAATATAGCAATTTTAGGTCTGGGAGATTTTGAGAACTGGAACAACAGCCAGTCCCTGTCGTTAGGTGGTGCTTCCGGAGTAATTAAAAGTATACTGCCTTATCTGGATGCAGATTCGATTTATTTGATGGGTATTACCTCAAACAAGAAAAATTTATATGAGAAGATACCTCTCACAAAGAATATTTCCATTGTCCCTATTGCTTATGTGCCCAGAAATACAATCCTTCCCATTCGATTCTATGCTTTTTTTTACGGAAGGAAAATCAATTCAGTAATCAGGAATTATAATATTCATTCTGTTTACTCTCATGCTGAAGAGATTTCTTACTGGATAAAACCCGGCATGAGAATACTCTACCATATGCATGGATCAACTAATGCCTTGGTGAAAGCCAAAAAAAGAATCTTTAGGACAAAACTACTGCGGGAGCAATGGGAATCGATAAGAAGAGCAAACATTAAGAAGGCGAAGCATATTATCGCAATTGACCACCTGTGTATGAATCTTATCAGGAGACACGGCATGGAGGATAAAGCTGTGCTATTGCCAAATTTTGTAGATACAAGTGTGTTCTATAAGGATACAGCTGGATGTAGCCTTGTGGAGCATATTGATAAGAAGATCCTTCTGTTTGTCGGCAGGATCGAGGAAGTAAAAGGTCTCGAGCTATTTGTTGATACGTTGCTGGAGATGAACAGAAGAGAAACCGGGAAATGGAATGGGGTCATTGTTGGACGTGGCACCTATGAGCCGATTTTAAAAAAATATATTTCTGATGCCTCGGCCGAATCACTCTTCTATTTCACTGGCCCTGTCTTTGAACAGGACAAATTAAGGGGAATTTACAACAAGGCCTCCATCCTTATGATTCCATCATTTTATGAGGGTATTCCCATGGTAATCCTTGAAAGCCTGGCTTGCGGAACTCCGGTCATATCAACTGATGTGGGAGGGGTAAAAGATCTTATTGCTGACGGGGTTCTGTGCCATGTGAATGATCGCAGGAATCCAAACGAATTTGCAGATCTTATCGAACTTGCTCTGAAGAATGAGGATGTGTCCTCAGATGAATTCAGATTTTCATCATTAAAGGCATCTTATCTTATCAATAATATATTGCGTGGAGGTGAATTTGAAAAAAAGAATTACTAATAATATGACGGAAAGCCGAAAGGAAAGAATACTATTTATGGGTCAACTACCCCCACCTGTTCATGGTGTAACCATGATGAACAACAACCTGGTCACTAGTAAAATACTTCAAGCCAACTTTCATTTTGATATTGTTAATTTGCATTTTATTACGTCAATTGACGAGATATCAAAATACTCAGTGAAAAAGGTGGTTAAAGCCATCAGATATGGTTATGAAATCACCAAAAAGCTACTGAGAAACAAGCCAGACCTGGTTTATTTTACTATCTCACCCAAAGGTTATGCCTTCTTTAGAGACTCCTTATATGTATGTATATTAAAAGCTTTTAGAAAAAAAATTGTTTTCCACTTGCATGGAAAAGGGATCAGGGAAAACGCCAGAAGTAATTTTATAATTAAGGCACTGAGTGCCTGGATACTTAGAAACTCATATGTTATCTGTCTCTCAGAAAGACTTATCCCTGACATAGAAGGGGTTTACAGGTCAACTCCATTTGTTGTGCAGAATGGCATAAAGGTGCAATCAGATTCGTGTGAAAGAAAACCTCATATTCCAGGTTCTGTCCCAAATATATTGTATCTGTCTAACTATGCTAGAGACAAAGGAGTATTAATACTAATAGATGCCCTGAAAATACTCAAGGATAAGGGTGTGCCATTCCGTGCGCAATTAGTTGGGGCACCTGCTAATCTAACACCTGAATTTCTTATGGAATTGATCAGAAAACAACATCTGGAGGAATTCGTTGAGATAGCAGGTCCTCTCTATGATGAAGCAAAAAGAGAGGCATTCAAAATGGCAGATCTATTTGTCTTTCCTTCATTAAATGATGCCTTCCCTCTGGTAATTCTTGAAGCCATGCAGTACTTCCTGCCTGTTGTCGCTTCTTTTGAGGGTGGAATACCTGACATGGTTGTAGATAAGGACACGGGTTTTCTAATCGAAAATATTGATGCCGGGAAATTGGCAGATAAGTTGTCTGTTCTATTGGGAAATGAAGACTTACGTCATGAAATGGGGCAGAATGGCCACATTAGGTTCATGAACAATTTTACCATAGATCATTTTGAGAAAAATATGCTGACGACGTTTCAGAATATCCTAAACCAGGCATAAACCAGATAAACCTTCATTCAGAATTATGAAGATTCTTTTTTTCATAAATACTTTATCTGCAGGCGGGAAAGAGAGACGTCTCACAGAACTCATGAAGGGGCTCAAAGGGCAAGATGCAATCAACTTTGAACTGGTCGTCATGTCGGAAGATATCCATTATAAAGAATTATATGATCTGGATATAATAATTCATAAGCTGGTCAGAGACAAGAAGAAAGACGTTGCCATATTTAAAAAGATATGGCGGATATGTAAAATTTATCGACCGGATATAATCCATTGCTGGGATAGCATGACTGCGTTTTATTTATCCCCTATTTGTAAGGTATTAAAGATCAAGCTCATAAATGGCATGGTAGTTGGCTGTCCTATTGTGCAAAATATCTCTAATCCTCATTGGCTAAGGGCGAGAATGACCTTTCCATTCTCAGACTGCGTAGTCGGTAATTCAAAGGCAGGACTTAAGGCTTATAAAGCTCCCCAAAGGAAAAGTATCGTTATTTATAACGGCTTTAATTTTGACAGACATTATAACATGATCCCCCCCGAAGAGATCAGGAAGGAGCTAGATATCAAGACAAGATTTATTGTAGGAATGGTTGCTTCATTTTCAATCAATAAAGACTATAGAACATTCTATCAGGCTGCTGAGATAGTATTGAGCAGAAGGAATGACATAACATTTATTGCCATAGGAAACAGAACAGATTCCAAACAATCAAGAGAATTAATTAATCCGAGCCTGATTCAAAATTTCAGGTTGCTTGGAATCAGATCCGAGATTGAATCTATTATCAATACTATTGATATAGGTGTTTTAGCAACATTTACGGAAGGGATATCAAACTCAATCCTGGAGTATATGGCTGCAGGTAAACCTGTTATTGCTACCCGTGGAGGCGGAACTTCCGAGATAGTCCTGGACTCTGAGACTGGATTTCTTGTAGATGCATCCCAACCAACTCAGCTGGCAGGCAAAATTGAGGTTTTATTAAATGATCTTGCTCTCCGGAACAGGTTAGGAGCTCAGGCTAAGTTGAGAGTTGAGACAATGTTTTCCATTGATCGTATGATAGATGAATATGTCCGTATTTATAAATCTGTTATGATATAATCAAAGTGAGAGATAATAGTTCATTTTGCAGCTCACAAAAATTGAATAAAAAGTTCTTTTGATGGAATCAGCAGAAAAAAAGCAATGCAGAGTATATTATGGACTGATGTCATTAATTGTAATATTCTGTTATATAGTTTTTTTTGTCTTTCCTGAAGAAGTAATCCGCACTATAACTAAAGAGGATGGATTATATGAATACACAGGTGCACTCAGTCTCTTTATCACTTCTTTATTGTTTTTAATAGCTTTTATGAGGCAGGGAGGAGGAGCTGATTTCTTGCTCTTTAAAGCAAACAGGAATTATTGGTTTCTTATTCTAGCATTTGTTTTCCTTTTAGGGGGAGGAGAAGAAATATCATGGGGACAAAGGATTTTTGGATGGGAAACATCGGAAGGCTATAGTCAGATAAATCGTCAAAACGAAACCAATATTCATAATTTGGAACCATTCAGAGGGATATTTTCCCCTAACTATATATTCACATATTTCTGGATGAGCTTCTGCGTGATCATTCCCATAGTCAATGCTTTTAGTTCACCGATATCAAAGCTTATTGCCAGAACTGGATTTCCATTGGTGCCACTGTGGTTGGGACTATTCTTTTTAATTGGATATATACCTTCACTAATTTTAAAGGCAACTGTGAAAGATGCTCTGATTCATTCTGTTACTGAGGTAAAAGAGGCCTGTTTGAGTACTCTCTTTATTTTCATAAGCATCTATTTTCTCAGAAAGTCTGCTCAAGAAAGGAATGATAAAAGATGGTAAGCTTAAACTTTGTTGGAGATATCGGATTGTTTAGAGAGTATCAGAGTAAGGGAATTGATCCTTTCGCTGAAATAACACTCCCGGACAGCGACTTCTGCGTCGGAAATTTTGAATTTATAATTCCGAATAACAGAGCGAAATACTTCTTTGATACGCAGGAGGATTATGCCATTGATTATGAGTACTTCAAGTCATTGAATATAAGACGCTTCAATGCCTTTGGTCTTGCAAATAATCACTGTATGGATTATGGAAGGGAAGGGGTTGAGGATTTAATAAAAGTATTGGAGGATCAGGAAATTAGTTATTTCGGAGTTGGTGAAAACGACTTCAATATCCTGAAATTCAGTATACAGGGAATCACATTTGCTTTATTAGGTTGTGTTAAAAGGGGCCGTTGGAGCAAGGGTCCCAAAATGCCATTCGGTCCGGATACTTATGATCCTGAAGGAATCATAACCATGATTCATTCACTTAAGGCCAATGTGGATCATGTAATAGTTTTTCCACATTTCGGAACGGAACTGGTAGATATACCTGATCCGATTGATGTTGAGCATTCGCGTCGGTTTATCGATAACGGTGCCATTGCCGTTGTAGGCCATCATCCTCATATTATCCAGGGCATTGAGAAATACAAGAATGGAGTTATAGCCTATAGTCTTGGTAGTTTCATATATATCCCGGATAATGAATTGGGCTATAGTAAAGACCAGGGTGAGAAAAGAGAATTTTCTATTTGCCTGACCCTGAAGTTTGGTAAAACCAGGTTGATTGGAATTGATCCGGTATACTATAAGTATGAAAGAGACCTTAAAATCCCGGTGAAAACGAATGATAAAAACCCTTACTTTATTGAGTTGAACAGATTGATTTATAATCCGAAAGCTTATTATAAAAAGGTAAGAAAAGTACTGTTCAGAAGAGAACTCGTTTCATTCTTTCAGAGATTCAGGAAGTCGCCATTTTCAACAGTTAAGCACTATGCCAAATACTTAAAAATAAGTCATATACGCAAGATGTTTTCGTAAATTATGTTAGTTGGTGTATTACAATATAAGTTTAATATCTATCCGATTTAGGGTGGATTAATTTTAAGTCATTTAAATCCTTGGTTTTGAATATGAGTTCAGTGGCTCTGCAAAAGAAAATAGGTGAATTAATACCCATAGAGATGGGTATCCTGCTAAGCCATTTGCCTTTTAAGCTGAGGTTAGGCAGAGATTATAAGAAATATCAACAACTAATTGAAAAATTATTAAAGACGAATATCGAGGATCAAAAATCATTCATTATTGAAGGCTTTAACAACATTGTTAATCATTTCAAGAATAATAATGATTTCTATGCACGCCAGCTGGGATCATCAGGTTCATGGACTGAAAATATTACTAACCTGGCAGACATTGCCAAATTTCCTATATTGACGAAATCGCTACTCAAGGCAGTTCCCCTTAGTGAACGGTCCATTAAAAAATTTGCACTGAAAGAGTTTAATACGGGAGGCACTACCGGGATCCCGTTATCTTTTTTCATTGAAAACAACTTTTACTCACGCGAATGGTCACATATGCATTTTATGTGGAAAAGGATTGGATATAATCCTTCCAGAACAAAAGTTACTATTCGAGGAAGGAGCCTTAAGAATATATGGCAATACAATTTCAATCAAAATGAGTTTCTAATAAACGCCTATCATACATATGATTCAAGAGATTACTCGGAGTTATTAAGGATCTTTAAAAAATATAATACAGAGTTTATTCATGGGTACCCAAGTTCTATATACGGGTTTTTAAAGGATGCATCAGTTAAAGCTCCCTGTTTAATTGACTTTTTTAAGAAGAATATAAAAGGGATAATGTTTGGATCCGAGTACCCGTCTCCTCCTTATAGAACCTTCATTGAAGATCTTGTGACAGAAAATAGTATATCCTGGTATGGACACACTGAAGGTGTGATTTTAGCTTGTGAGCTAAATCAGAAGTATGAATATGTACCTTTCTTGTCTTATGGGTACGCTGAAGCCGTAAAAATTGACAATGCTTATCACCTGGTAGGAACAAGTTTTGCTAATCTGGCCTCTCCATTTATCAGGTATGATACTGAAGATTTGATAGATCCTGATATCGATGAAAACGGATTCTTGAGAAGTTTTAGAATCAATCAGGGCAGGATAGGAGAGTTCGTTATAGACAAAGTAGGTAATCACATTTCATTGACAGCCCTTATTTTTGGCAGACATCATAAATTGTTTAATGTAGTGGATTTTATACAAGTCCAACAAAATAACCCGGGGACAATCACTGTTTATTATTCATCAACTTCTGTCATCGAAAATGCAAGAGAATTATTTGACACAAGCAATCTGCATTTTGACATACACTTTATGCAAGTCAAGGAGCCATATAGAACAATCCTTGGGAAAATACCTTTATTAATTAGAAAGCACTATGAAGCAACTGATTCAGAACTTTAAAACAGGAGAGTTATATGTTGACCAGGTACCACCTCCGAGTCTAACAGAAGGTTATGTCCTCGTAGAAAACATGTTTTCACTGATAAGCGCAGGTACTGAAAGGGGAACTGTCAAAGTTGCACAGGCTAATATCATTGGGAAGGCCAAACAACGTCCTGATCTGGTGGCTCAGGTAATGCAGAACATTAAGAAAGAAGGTCTTCAGGCTACAATAACCAAGGTCAGGACTAAGCTCGATTCTTTGAAAGCACTTGGTTATAGTACATCTGGCGTTGTGCTTGCGTCAATGGATAGAAATGGCCTTTTTAAACCCGGAGACAGGGTTGCATGTGCAGGTCAGGATTATGCATCTCATGCTGAGATTGTTGCCGTTCCACAAAACCTGGTTGTAAAGATGCCCGATAATGTATCCTTTGAGGAAGCAGCCTTTACCACACTGGGTTCAATAGCACTGCAGGGAGTACGCCAGGCAGATCCTGAAATAGGCGGGAAAATTTGTGTAATTGGTTTAGGCTTACTTGGTCAGCTAACATGTCAGATTCTAAGAGCAAATGGGTGTGAGGTATTTGGTATTGATCTTAATGAGTCATTGGTACAACTTGCAAAACAATTATCTGCACATTCGACATTAAACCGAAACGACCCGAATCTTATATCTGCATGTGAGAATTTCACAGGAGGCAAGGGTTTTGATTCAGTAATTATAACTGCAGCGGCCCCTACAAATGATCCAATAGAACTGTCGGCGGAGATCTTAAGAAAAAAGGGGAAGGTTATAGTGGTTGGAGCTGTCAAAATGGATATTCCACGTGATCCTCATTTTTATAGAAAGGAGCTTGATCTCAGGATGTCATGCTCCTACGGTCCCGGAAGGTACGATGTTAATTATGAAGAGAATGGGATAGACTATCCTTACGCATTCGTTAGATGGACTGAACAAAGGAATATGGAAGCTTTTCTTATGCTTCTTTCCAGGAAAGCAATAGATATAAAACCACTGATAACACACATTTTTGATATCGATGATGCGTTAAAGGCTTATGATCTGGTTCTTGGGGTGACAAGAGAACACTTTATAGGTATACTGTTGAAATACAACCTCAATGATAATAAGACACTAACCTTGCATCAAGTCAGTAATTTACCTGTTAGTGCTATAAACATTGGATTTGTTGGTGCAGGGAGCTTTGCCCAAAGTTACTTGATCCCGGCTGTAAAGGAATGGGGAGCTTCATTGGATGGTGTCGTTACCGCCAACGGAATGTCATCAAAGAATGTGCTTGATAAATTCAAGTTTAATTTTTGCTCTTCTGATATCTATGATCTTTTAAATAAAGAGGATATAAATACTATTTTTATAGCGACTCCCCATAACATTCATGCAGAATTGGTTATTAAAAGTCTTGAAGCAAACAAGAGTGTATACGTTGAGAAGCCATTGGCAATAAATGAGCAGCAATTAACAGAAGTAATAAGAGCAAAATCGGAATCAAACAAGCCTTTGATGGTAGGGTTTAATCGCCGTTTTGCTCCGATCAGTGTCACATTAAGAAATGAATTGGTGAGTGCCGGGGAGCCATTGGTGGTTAATATTCGTGTTAATGCCGGATTTATTCCAAAAGAGCACTGGACTCAGCAGCCTGAGATAGGAGCAGGAAGAATAATTGGAGAAATCTGCCATTTTATTGACCTGATGCAGTATTTTACTGGAAGTGAACCGGTCAAGGTCTTTGCTGAATCAATAAGTACGGGCAATGATAAAATTTCCCCAGAAGACAATATTGCGGTTGTGGTGAAATTTAAGGATGGTTCACTGGGCAACCTGACATACCATGCTAATGGAGATAAATCGTTGCCAAAAGAAAGAATTGAGGTTTCAGGTGCGGGAAGTATCGGAATTATTAACGATTTTAAAGACGGAGTATTTTATAAGGACGGTAAAGCCAGGAAGCTGAAATCTTCAGGGAAGGGACACAAAGAAGAAGTAACTTCATTCCTTGATGCAATTAAGAATGGGAAGGATAGTCCCATAGATTTCAGGTCAATCTGTCTGACAACGCTAACTACTTATAAAATCCTTGACAGCCTTTCTACGGGTTTGCCACAGAATATTAATCTGGATGTCTGAAAATATAGAAAATGTCCTTGAGGAGTTAAAAGCCTGGTGTGAGAAAGAAGGATTTAAAGGGTATGATCCATTCGATGGCTTAAACAGCCGGTTTTTTCAGAGACTTCCTTTCCTTAAGTCAAACAGATTGGCAAGGCTGTTATGGATTCAATTCTTTAAAAATTCACCATTAAACCTTCGCCCCCTTTTGGGTATAAGCAAAGATCACAATCCTAAAGCCCTTGGACTATTTATATCTGGATATTGCAATATTTACAGATTAACCGGAGATCCAAAATTGTCAGGACTATTAAAATCTCTAGTAGAAGAGACTATCGCGCTTAAAACGATACACTATTCCGGAACATGTTGGGGATATAATTTTGATTGGCAGGCTAAAGCCTTTTTTCAGCCGAAATACACACCCACAGTTGTTGCTACTAGTTTCATAGCCAATTCATTTCTTGATGCATATGAAATTCTTAAAGAAGGGGAGCTTTTAAGAGTAGCTCGTAGTTCATGTGATTTTATTGTAAATGATCTTAACAGGACCTACGATGAAAAGGGGAATTTTGCTTTTTCTTATTCCCCTTTGGATAGATCAGTGGTATATAATGCATCTCTCCTCGGCAGCCGGCTGCTGGCGAGAGTTTATCACTATACCAAAGAAACGGATCTTATTAAAGCATCTGAAAAATCAGTGGCCTTTTGCACTGATCATCAACATCCTGACGGATCATGGAGTTACGGTATTGCTGAATTTCATAAATGGATTGATAGTTTTCACACTGGTTATAATCTTGAATGTATCTCCGAATTCATTAAATACTCCGGAAAGGAAAAGTATCAGGACAACCTGGAACGAGGTCTCAGATACTATCTGACCTCATTCTTTACTGAAGAAGGAATGTCAAAATATTACAACACTTCAGTTTATCCAATCGATCTCCACTCTCCGGCACAATTAATAATTACTCTATCCAGACTTGGCCGGTTGCATGAATACATTAGTATGGCTGATAGGGTTCTGGAGTGGACAATTCGTAATATGAAATCTGCAGAGGGCTCTTTCTATTATAAGAAGTATAGGTATTTCATTAACAAAATCCCCTATATGCGCTGGACTCAGGCATGGATGTTCTACGCACTAAGTGAATACCTTTATTATATCTCTATTTTACCTGGACGAAACAGTTAATGCAATGAAGATTGATTTTCTTGGCATTCCGGTAGATGGAATCACAATGGAAGAGACTGTATCAATTATTGATGATGCAATCCGGACTGGACAGCACATAAATCATGTGGTTATCAATGCCGGGAAAGTGGTTTTGATGCAGAAGGATTCTGAATTGGCCAAGAGTGTTGTTTCATGTGATATAATTAATGCAGATGGTCAAAGTATTGTATGGGCTGCTAGGTTCCTGGGGAAAAAAATTCCGGAAAGAGTAGCCGGTGCAGACTTGATGCAGAGGCTGGTGATTTTAGCCCATGAGAAAGGATATAGATGCTTTTTTTTCGGTGCGAAGGAAGAGGTGGTGAGGGAGGTTGTTTCCCGATATAAGGAGCAGTATGGGGACAAGATTATTGCCGGATACCGAAATGGTTATTACACCAGGGAAGAAGAGCCAATTATTGCCCGGCAGATTTCCAGCAGTGGGACTCAACTTCTTTTTGTGGCAATCACATCTCCAAAAAAAGAAAATTTTCTTCATGAGTACAGGGATATCTTAAAAGATGTCAACTTCACAATGGGTGTAGGAGGCACGTTCGATGTAATTGCTGGAGTAACGAGGAGAGCACCTTTATGGATGCAACGAACCGGATTGGAATGGTTCTATCGTTTCTTGCAGGA
>CALBTS010000552.1 GCA_937968035.1 uncultured Methanomethylovorans sp. | reverse complement strand
AAGGCCTGGTCGGCAGGCACTCTTCTGCTCATAAGCACGGATGTAGCGGCTATGGCTCCTTTCACTGTCATAGGCTCAGCCCAGCCGGTGACGGTAACAACTTCAGGTTCTGAACCTGTGAACGACTCTAAGATCGTGAATGCTCTGGTAGCTACGGCACAGGAAAATGCCCGCAAGCACGGGCGCAATGATACTGCTGCAGGCCAATTCATTACCGAGAACCTTAATTTAAATCCCGAGAAGGCTCTGGAATACGGAGTAATAGAGTACATTGCGTCAGATCTCAATGACCTGCTGGAGCAGGTGGACGGACGTGAGGTCAAAGGCCGGGAACTTAAGACCAGCGGGGCAGAAATAGTGTTCTATGAACCACCCCTGAGGCTTTCTTTCATGAACATCATTTCTGATCCTATCATATCTTCCTTATTGTTACTGCTGGGAGTATATGCTATCATATTGGGCTTGTCGAATCCGGGCTTTGGAGCCGAGCTCTTTGGTATAGTGGCAATTGCCCTGGGCCTCATAGGCACGGGATTCGATGTTAATATTGCATCGATATTCCTTATACTGGTAGGTGTGGCGTTAGTAGTAATAGAGTTCCAGTCGCCGGGTTTCGGGGTTTTTGGGATCGCAGGGCTTGTGTGCATAGTTGCGGGAAGTATACTGCTTGCACCTACGGATTTTCCAAGGAACTATACTCCGGCTGAATTCCAGCAGACCATCATCCTTTCCGTGGTAGCTCCCACGTTAGTTGTTGGCATTTTCCTGCTGTTCGTTCTCTATAAGATCGCAGTTGTGCGTCATTCAAAGCCGAAGTTCGGTGAGCTTTTAGGAGATATTGCTGTTGCCGAGGATAGTTTCGGCCCCGGAGAATTCGGGTATGTGAGACATAAAAGTGAGATGTGGAAGGCACGTTCTGAGGACACTATAGAAAAAGGGGATAAGGTCGAGATTCTGGGAAAGGACGGGATAGTCCTTATTGTAAAGAAGATAGATGCAAGCCCCATCCATTCAGAAAAATGATCTGCTGAACTTACTCAAGCAGATCCCTTCTTTATCATTTCCACTACTCTGCGCTTTTTCTCGATGGCATTCTCTGCTGCAGCGTCTATAGCATGTTTCATTTCAAGGAAGTCCCGGGGCTCTTCTTCCCCTATCATTTTCTTGACAGGGGTGTATGCAGACTCCCTGAAACGGGGTGTGAAATCCTTGATCTCCCCGTTAATTCTTATCTCTGCACCGGACCCTTTCTCCACACGTCCTATGATGTCTATGGCAACACCCGCTTCTTTCACGACATGCATGATGTCCTGGGCATACTCCTGCTGAGCTATGATGAGCAGGGCATCAAGCGATACTCCCAGATAATCGATCTTGAGGGTTTCGAGCATGTCAAGCACCACAGGATTGACCAGTGCCCTCATCTTCTCTTCCTCGAACACCAGTTTCACGCCTGCGGTCTTTGATATTTCTTTAGCATCGCCACGGATGCCCCCGTTGGTGACATCGGTCATGGCATGGATATGTGGCAGCAGGCCGGAAACAATGAGGGCTTCACATGCTCCCAGGAACTTCACGTTCATGGTCTCCTGCACTACATGGTGCATGTTGTAGTACAGGGCTGTGGTGGAAACAGTGCCCCCCCCGGCACCTTCGGTCATAAGGATCACATCGCCTACCCGGGTCTGGTTGCGGGCTGTCAGGTCCGATGTCGTTCCCACAGCACCCACACCGCCTGTCATGCGCTCCCCGATGACCATGTCCCCTCCTATACGGAGTGTACTGCCTGTGATAAGGGGAATACCCGTAAGTTCGGATACTGCAGTGATGCCTGCGATGTGGTCGAATATCTTTGCCACATCCCCGTCATCAGCGACATGGATATCTGAGAGCAGAGCAACAGGCCGGGCGCCCATTACATACACGTCCCTGAGCGAGGCCCTTGCCACATGGAAACCGGCAAGGAAGGGGAAATCACTCAGCCTTGAGTGTATGCCGTCTATGGTGACTATGATGTACTTATCGGTGCCATTGCCCAGCACCACACCGGAATCATCAAGCTGTGCACTGTCCACTACTGCTTCTGTCTTCCCTATGACCTCTGCTATCTTCTCATGTGTATAGAAGTCTCCAGTACCCCTGGAACCTACGCCGAACTCGCCCATAGTGACGCCGGATATGGTAGGTTCCAGGATGTCGCCTTTCACATTTAACGTGTTCCTGGCTTCCACGATGGTTGCCTGTGCAAGCCTGCGGGCGTGCTGGGGTGTGGTCTTCTTTATCTCCAGGATCCTGGCAGTGAGCTTATCCTCAAGTTCAGGGTCATTGGCACGCAGGCCTCGTTTTGCATATCCTTCTATATCCATATTCTTGCCTCAACACATCCGTACAAAGTTGCGCAGCATCTTCAGGCCGATATCCCCACTTTTTTCAGGATGGAACTGTGTGCCCATAACATTCCCGGCATCATTGACCACTGCGGCTGCAAAAGTTCTTCCATAGCCGCATGCTGCAAGTGTGTTCTTCTGTGTGGTATCCACATAGTAGGAGTGTACAAAATAAACATAGGAACCATTGGGAATGCCTTCGAACAGAGGATGATTCTGTGTGATCTGTATGGAGTTCCATCCCATGTGGGGCACCTTGAGTTCAGAATGGGGAAATCTGAGGACATTGCCCTGTACAAGTCCCAGGCCGTCAGTTAACCTTCCTTCTTCGGAGCGGTCCATAAGTATCTGCTCACCCAGGCAAATGCCCAGCATAGGCTTGCCGGAATTTACATATTCTGTAATGGCGCCTTTGAGATCTTCGATGTTCTTCATGGCATCCATGAAAGCACCCACCCCGGGAAGGATGACCCCGTCTGCCGCAAGCATCTTTTCGGGGTCACTGGAGATGGAAACAGAGGCACCTGCGTGTTCAAGCCCTTTGTACACGCTGCGCAGGTTACCCAGTCCATAATCTATGATCACGATATTTTTCATCGGGAATTAGAGCTTGTTCCTTGTACATCAATTTTGCGAATCCATGTTGTTCGGGAATTTCAACTTCTTAATATTATAGTAGAACTTATATACTTTGTATTCTTTTTTAATATGAACCAATCCGGTGACAAGTATGAAAAACAAAAAGAACACTACAATTTTGCTCCGCAGCGATGATGCTATGGAACTGCCTATTAACATTGTTGTAATGCTGGTCGTGGGGATGGTGGCACTTGCAGCCCTTGTCGCCATTATACCCCCGCCTACCAAGAACATGTCCGTCTACATTGATAGTGCAGGTGCCTCGGGCACTCCTGACATAACCATGACCGATGGCAATGCGGTCATAGTGGATTCAGCCACTGCACAAAATCCTTTCTATGTAAGGGTGACCCTTTCAGCTACGGACACTGATGGTAATCCTGTAAGAGATGCCAGCGTAGTGCTAAGGGGCTTAGGAGGGGTTGCTACCGCCACCACAGGCAGTGATGGCAGGGCTGTGCTTATCACCGACCCGGCAATGGTAGCAATGGGTCCTAACCAGAACGAAGGCACAATGGACCTTACCATCTCAGCTAACGGGTTCTACGACTATGAGAAGGAAGATGCAGTGATGATCGTCAGGACCGCCTGACCATCACTTTGATCACTTTATTTTGTAATACCATGAAGAACAGATGTTTTCTCAGGGACGAGGAGGCCGCACTGGGCCTTCCCATCAGGATGGTGGTACTGACCATCGTGGGTCTGGCAGGCATGACCGTGATGCTGGCTGCCCTCGCAGGCGTGCAGACCACACCGGGTGTGCTGTACGTGATGTCCAATACCACTTCCTTTTCCATGAATGGCAGTACCGGTGATTCTCCTTATATCCGCCTAACTGTGGTCAATTCAGAGGATGAGCCAGTGCCAGGGGCAAGTGTGGTTGTCTGGGGTCCTGATCACAGGACAGCTAAGGCAGGTACCACTGATGCTTTCGGACAATTTATTCTCAGGCTCGAGCACCTGTCCCTGCCCACGGGAAAAAGTGAGGGTTATATTGCCGTCAAAGTGATGCAGGAAGGATATCTTGACCTTGAAGAGCAGTATCTCATCAAGGTCAGGTCCGCCTGATCACTTCATTTTTATTCTTTTTTTATGCGCTCTTAGGCTCCTTATTTGCCATATAGAACCTTAGCAGGGCAGCGCCTGCCAGCACCAGTGCAATGGCGAATGAGAAATAGGGGGACCTGATAATATCCCACCTGTTGCCCATGATGAGCACGCCTGTAAAGAAAATGAGGGCTGCTGCCACCACTCCTGACAGTTCCACAGGCACTTTCACGGAACCTATGGTGATCCTGTTCCTATCTTCCGCTTTTTTAAGCCGCTTTTCCATGTCCTCAAGCTGGTCCTGCATGGTCCGTGTAAGTGTCAGCATGCTGTCTTCGGCCTTGCTGTGCAGCAGCTCGTGCTTTGTCTGCTGGTGCCCTTCGCTGAGCCTTTGGA
>CALBTS010000551.1 GCA_937968035.1 uncultured Methanomethylovorans sp. | reverse complement strand
TTCTCCGTAATGTGTCTTTGGAGGCGCCCTGTTCTTCATCTGTGCCCATTCAGGGTTGATGAACGATACAGACCAGAGAGGTACTTTACGCTCTCTGACAAGTTCGATGGCTTTCTGCATGCTGGTGGCATCCGGGAACTTTGCAGATATAGCTGCGGTCTTTTCTAATTTCCTTACTTTAAGAGTGACCTGTGTGATGATACCCAATGTACCCATGGTTCCTACGATCTTCTGCAGCTCATCGCCTTTGAAGTCTTTTATTTCCCCATTGGGAAGCACTACCCTGGCGCTTTCCATGGTGTCCTGGGACCAGCCGTACTCATAGCTGCCGTATCCCAGGCCGTTCTGCGCAAGCCATCCGCCCACTGTGGCTGACATTGCGCTGGAAGGTACAGCCTGTGCTGCAAGCCCCTCCTTATTCAGCTTGGATTCCAGTTTTTCCCATACGATGCCTGCACCCACTGTTACCTTCATGTTCTCTTTATCGATGCTTATGATCTTGCGCATGGGAGTGACATCCGCAATGATGCCTCCCTTAGTGGGTATTACACCGCCGTAGCCTGAAGACGCACCTGCCCGCGGCACAATAGCTATTTCGTATTTGCGGGCAAATTCCATGAGCTTTACAGCCTGTTCCTCGTCCCTGATCTTTACTATGGCCGCAGGTTGTGTATTTCCAAGAAATGTCTTTACAACAGGCGGCAAAGACCCAACATCATGAGTGTAAAAGTGCCTTTCCTTCTTTTTGAAATTGACCCCTTCTCCGAAAATAGATGCAAGATCTCTCTTCTGTTCTTCGTTCAGTTCGTACACTGCTTTTACCATATTTTGACCCCATGTTATCTGATGAATAGTTACAGTACTGATGTTGTATGGCAGTAGTATTTAAATGAATGCAAGTACTGTTGAAAGCTTGGTATTGACAGAAGTACCGGTGCCATGATAATAAATTGTATACGTAAACCATAATAAGTATCATTGACAATGTTTAAGCATCAATGTCAGTATGTGCTATTATGCTTCCTGATCATAAAACTAAGATCGTATGTACAATTGGTCCTTCCTCTTCTTCTGAAGAAGTGCTCAGGGGATTGATACTTAAAGGTATGGATATAGCTCGCCTGAACTTTTCCCATGGTGAGCTTTGCCATCATAGGGAGCTCGTCCACAGGATACGGAAAATATCAAGCGAGATGGGTAAGATAATTGCTATTCTCGTGGACCTTCCCGGACCTAAGATACGGGTTGGCGAACTTGTTAAAGAGCCATTGCTCCTGCAGCAGGGGGAAACAGTGGTGCTCACTTCGTCTACGGAGCTTGCTGACGAGTCTTTCATACCGATAGACTATCCAAAGCTCACTGAAAGTGTTTTTCCAGGCAGTCTTATTTATATCAATGATGGGTTCTTGCAACTTGAATGTCTTGAAGTGTCCGGAAAGAATGTGAAATGCAAAGTGATCGTTGGTGGAGAGCTTACATCTCATAAAGGTGTGAATCTCCCGGGTGCCGGTGTGTTCCTGGAGCCGGTAACCGAAAAAGATCTGCTGATGATCGATTTCGCTCTGGACGAAGGGCTTGATTGTTTCAGTATATCTTTCATCGAATCAGCAGATGATGTAAAAAAGGTAAGGGAATATGCTGCCTCAAAAGGCAAGCAGGTTTTCCTGGTGGCAAAGATCGAAAGGGAGCAGGCGGTCCAGAACATCGATGGCATTCTCCTTGAAGCAGATGCCATTATGATCGCAAGGGGTGACCTGGGTGTCGAGATCCCGATAGAGGATGTTCCGATAGTCCAGAAAAAAATAATCCACAAGGCGAACCTTCTAAGCATTCCTGTGATCACCGCTACACAGATGCTGGAATCCATGACCTCCAACATACGGCCGACACGTGCTGAAGCAACGGATGTCGCCAATGCGATCGTAGACGGGACAGATGCAGTGATGTTGTCAGCTGAAACAGCCATAGGTAAATATCCACAGGATACTGTGGAAATAATGGCAAAGATAGCAAAGCAGACCGAAAAGTGGCGCAGTAAGTCCAAGACGGGCATCTACCAGATGAAGAAGGCCATGAGCAAAATGAATCTGCAGATCGATGATATCATTGCCCTGCAGATAAACGAGGCTTTACAACAATTACCTATTAAATATGTACTTGTTCCGACCGCATCAGGGGAAACCTGCAGACGCGTCTCCAGGTTCAGGCCGGATAGCTGGATCATAGGTCTGAGCAGGTATCCGAATACATGCAACAGCCTGGCCTTCCAGTATGGAGTTTATCCTATCTTCGTAGAAGGAACGGTTACTGATTGGGAACATACGGCTTTTGAAAAGCTTAAGGAATATGGTATTTATGCTCCCGGGGAACTGGTCATAATCACTCAGGGACAAACTGCCGGCCATGGGAAAAAGGGAGGAACGAACCTGCTTAAATTTATCAGGCTGGAATGACCCTAGTGGATCATACAGCCACCAATGCCTCCTTTTTCAAAATATTGCTGATGATATTCCTCTGCCCGGTAAAAAGTCGATGACGGAACTATCTCAGTGACTATGGGTCTTTTGAACTTGCCAGAGGTCTGGGCTCTTTCCCTTGATACAGTTGCTGTAGTTTTTTGGTCTTGGCTGTGATAAAAGATAGCGGATCTATATTGGTTGCCAATGTCCGGTCCCTGTCTGTTTAGGGTGGTTGGATCGTGAATGTTCCAGAACACTTCAAGCAACTGTTCATAGCTTACTAACGCCGGATCGAAGAGAATGTCAACGGCTTCAGCGTGTCCGGTCCTTCCGGTACATACGTCTTCATATGTCGGATCTTCAAAATTCCCACCAGTGTACCCTACCGCTGTTGCTATTACTCCTTTTATCCTTCTGAAATTGGCTTCTACTCCCCAGAAACAACCTGCTGCGAAGGTAGCTTTTTCCATGGTCGATCATCTCCTTACATTGGTTACCCTTTTCCTATCTCTTTTTGACCTTAATTGCTATTTATATTTTTGTCACTCTTGTTAGTAGGAAATCAATTTCCTTGCAATGAAAAGTATATATTTGTGTTGTATATATTATGCCCACCTTACTTCCAGAGGGTTCATGTTTAAAAAAAGCTGTATGCTCAGATTAGTGTTTGTTTTTTTACTGGTGTCAGTTCCTTTTATGCATTTAGTTGAGGGAAACGAGACCTGTGATGTAATACAGGAGTATGGGCCTTTTTTAAGGTTATCGTCTTTTGCATCCGATCAGGGGTCAGATCAAATTTCTCTTTTGCGTACCATACACATTTATTGGGTGTGGATAGTTCACCTTTTTATTGTAATAGTTCTGCTGGCACTTTATGCAATATATGTTCACAGATATAACAAATTACTTTAAAAGGAAGTGTCAGAACGCAGGAGCATGGAACTGAAATTACAACAATATGCTGCAGAGCTAAGGCATTCCAATGAGCTGAAGGATCTTTTTACAGACATAATGCGGCATGATCTTATTAACCCTGCCGGGATAATCAATAGTTACACGGACCTTTTGCTGGAAATAGAAACAGATGTAAAGAAGCTCCAGTATCTTAAGAACATATCCAGATCGAACCAGAAGCTTATAGGGCTCATAGAGGACGCTTCCTCTTTTACGAAGCTTGATAGCGTTGAACATCTCCCGCTTGAAAAAATGGATCTGGGTGTGATCATTACCAATGTCATTGAATCCATGCAGATCAAGATATCAGAAAAGAATGCCAAGGTATCTTTTCTTCCATCTGGCCCATATCTTGCCAATGTCAATCAGCTGGTGGAACAGGTTTTTGTTAATTTCCTATCCAATGCGCTCAAGTATGGCCCTCAGAATGAAAGGATCGACATTAACATAATGGATGCAGGTGGTTCCTGGAAGGTATGTTTTGCCGATGAGGGGGAAGGTATACCTGACAAGTTCAAAGAAGCTGTCTTCGAACGTTTCAGGAGATTGGAGAAAGGTGCAATAAAAGGTTCTGGTCTTGGTCTTGCAATAGCCAAAAGAATTGTGGAACTCCATAGTGGACAACTGGGAGTGACTGACAATCCCATGGGTAAAGGGAGTGTTTTCTGGACAACCTTCCCTAAAGCATGATCCGTATCAGATCTTCCTCATAACTATGGATCCGTCTCTCATATGCACTGTTACGAACTTTTCTTTTTCCTTCTCAGGTTCATATTTGTTGTAGAGCATGGATTCAACACGGCCTGTTTCCATGTTTTTGCGGATAAATTCGATATCGTCCTTTTCCAGCTTTGCCTTGGCCGCCGGAGGACTTGTACTGGCCTTTTTCTTTGAATATATAACTCCTCCTGCCATACCTGCACCCACATAGCCTTTTGCATTTATGAAGGCCAATCTTCCGTCTTTCATATAGGCACCTGAGAATTCGCCAACACTGCCATGAACAACGACGGTCCCGCCATCAAGGTGTGAACCTGTGTTCATTCCCGCATCTCCTTTGA
>CALBTS010000550.1 GCA_937968035.1 uncultured Methanomethylovorans sp. | reverse complement strand
AATAGTAAGAATGGATTCCATTATATGATACTATGCCAGCAAAATTTGAAGTGTATCAGGATTCAAAAAAGCAGTTTCGATTTAGACTGAAAGCAGCCAACGGGGAAATAGTAGCTACCGGTGAAGCATACACCACGAAGAGGGCATGCATGAATGGGATTGCAAGCATAAAGAAGAACGCCCCGATTGCAGAAGTAGTCGAAATTGAAAATAAGAAAAAATAAGCAATCTTAACCTAAATATAATTTTTCTTTTATAGATTTACTTATTTTTAAGTATCAGTAAAATTTTAATATAATGTTGTTTCATATTAAATTTCTTTTTTTAAAAAATAAAAATAAAAAATTAAAATCAATCTGTTTGAACGCATTCAATTGAATTTTGGAATGCGATTATGGATTGGTCTATTAGAGTTTTAGCAGCTGCATAGTCCCCAACATTATATTGGGCAATTGCCATGCTATAAAGGTCTGTTCCGTTAGTGTAGATGGCTTCACAGGGCAAGTCTGTGTCGCCTTCACTCATTTTTTCATACAATAGTGTTTTTGCAAGATTCTGATAGCTCTGGGCTTCATTTATCCTAGTTATCACATCTTTTGCTCCTTCAGGAATTGAACTACCTTCTACTAGTAACTCAATGATTTTTGAGTTGTCAGCTTCATTTGTCTCTTCCAGTATATTTTCTGGGTCAATGGTGCATTGGATTGAGTAAGTTCCTGGATATGGGAATATATACGGTATGGTATACTGCGGGGTAGAAGGGTTTACCATCCCAGAGATAGTTTCCTTTAATTCAGGTAAACCGTCGATTTTTTTGATTGTTATTTCGGCAGGATATGGGATTACAGCACTACTTGGTAGGCTAAATCCAAACTCAAATAAAAACATTGTGGGCTGTCCTACTAAGGGTGGTGTCATAACGATTATTTCTTTCATTGACAAATTTACTTGGCCAGGAACCTCTTCCACGGTTATTTTTTGTGTGGATATGTTGTTTGTCTCATCTGATTCATTTACTTTATTCTGGGGGTCAACTATGAATCTAAAGTCGTATGTACCGGGGGTTGTGAAAGAAAGTGTTACACCGATACTGACAGACTCCCCTGGATCAATAGTTTCTTCGTATAGATATGGCCCATAGGATCTGCTCCCAACTTCTACCCTATACTCCAAGTTTGATACACTCTTATTCCCGAGGTTTGTTACCATGGCAAAGGCTCTGCACTGCTCGCCCAAGTTACACTTTTGGATTAAAGTAATTTCTGTGAAAATATCAAAGAACGATTCAGGCTCTTGGATAACAGTATCGCATCCGCACTGCTCTATAGAGGTCTGTACACAGTTGCCTCCAGATCCACAT
>CALBTS010000549.1 GCA_937968035.1 uncultured Methanomethylovorans sp. | reverse complement strand
GAAGAAGCCGTGCAATTTCAACGAACAGGATGAAATTCAAAAAGATTACACTCATCTGAATCTATGACGGCAGCAATAACATATTTTAATAATCATCACAAATGGATGCATTATGATGATTATCTGAGAAAAGGTTATCCCATCGGATCGGGGGTGGTTGAATCAACATGCGGTCATACAGTCAAAGACAGGATGGAAGGCACCGGGCGACGCTGGTCAATAGACGGGGCAGAGGCCATATTGCTTTTGCGCTCTGTTTATACCAGCAGAGATTGGGACGCCTACTGGCAGTGCCACATGGAGTTGGAAAAAAGTTTTTATTATCATGATACGTTGACTGCCTTGGGGATTCCTGATGATTATGATGAATTGGGATGCCGGGTTGCCCATTCACAACTATTGGAAAAAGCATCCTGATATTACTCGAACGTATTTAGGTTACACTCAAAAGATATGGATCAAAAGGAAACTGCACTACTCGAGAGCATTGCTGTGGAGTGCGCTCAAATATTTCAACGCTCCAGTTCATGTGTGGAAGGACGAAACGGCCATCTCTCTCTTTATCATCATAGTTTGCATCGGCTCAGTGACCGAAAATTGGAGGCGCTGACGGCGGTTCATGAATTCGGGGGACACCTTACTTATTTGAATTCGGGGGACACCTTACTTAATTAAAACAATAATTAAGTAAGGTAGCTCGAACCCTGTGTCCCTCGAACCCCTCGAATCGTTCCCACTAATCAGCGGAAACAAGTCTAACCGAAGAATAGGATGCGAGAGAACCGCACGTTCGAGACTGTGCGGTGGGGGGCACCAGGTGATCGTGATTCCTACCACGAGATGTCTCAAAATTAACACCTTGACAACACGTACGTCATGACGCACTATTATGTAAGATTAAGATTCAAGGAGGTACACATGACAATATTATCTGTTACAGAAGCCCGTTCTAATCTTTACAGGCTTATTGATCAGGCATCATTATCCCATGAACCAATTATTATTACAGGAAAGAGAGCGAACGCAGTTCTTCTTTCTGAAGAAGACTGGAAATCAATTCAAGAAACAATGTTCTTACTAAATATTCCTGGAATGCGTGAATCTATACAGGATGGACTGTCAACTCCAGCAGAAGAATGCAGTGAGGATCTTGAGTGGTGATTTGGAGGGTTGTCTATACAAAACAAGCGCAGAAAGATGCGAAGAAACTATCAACATCGGGGTTAAAGTCAAAAGCGGAAGAAATCATTGATATTTTAAAAATGAATCCATTCCAAACGCCTCCGCCCTATGAAAAACTCATAGGAGATTTGTCTGGTGCATATTCAAGAAGATTAAATATTCAACATAGAATCGTATATCAAGTTATAAATACTGATAACGTAGTGAAAGTCCTTCGCATGTGGACACATTATGATGAATGACAGAACACTCCGCTGCTTGTGCCCAGATAAATCCGAATCGTTGGGATTCCAAAGGGGATTTAGAATCGAGGAACATATATGATAAAACTTATCATATGTCTCCGGATTACAGTTATTTGCAACGACAGGAGTCGGTCGCTGGCGAATCAGTGCTCTACTCTACCCGGATTACCGGATTAACCTGGACACGTTAACGACCCCGGGCGCTTAGAAGCCCCTTCTGAATCTTTGATTCAGGAGGGGAACAGTCACCAAATATGCAATTGGAATTTTCATTATGAAAGCCATGGTCCTGAAAAAACTTGATCTTTTTGCTGAAAACCAGACGCCTCTGGATTTGGTTGACCTGCCTGTTCCTGTTCCGGGAAATGACGAAATTTTGGTTAAGGTATCTGTCTGCGGGGTCTGCCATACTGAACTGGATGAAATTGAAGGCAGATCTGCACCGCCGGTTCTGCCGGTTATTTTGGGACACCAAGTGGTGGGACAGGTTGAAAAGGCCGGTAAACATGTTAAAAGTTTTCAACTTGGTGACCGGGTTGGGATTGCCTGGATTTATTCAGCCTGCCGGACATGTGAATTCTGCCTGACCGGCAATGAGAACCTGTGTAAGGATTTCAAGGCCACAGGGAAGGATGCCAATGGCGGGTATGCGGAATATATGGTCATTCCGGAACACTTTGCCGTTCCTGTTCCGGATGGGCTTAAGGATACAGAGACTGCGCCACTTTTATGTGCAGGTGCAATCGGGTACCGCTCTTTGAGATTAACAGAACTTAAGAATGGGCAGAATATCGGACTGACCGGGTTTGGTGCTTCGGGTCATCTGGTATTAAAGCTGGTCAGGTTTAAATATCCTGATGCAAAGGTGTTTGTTTTTGCCAGAAATTCCGTAGAGAGAGACTTTGCAAAAGAGCTTGGGGCTGTCTGGGCAGGAGATACGGCAGAAGCGTCACCGGAACTGCTGGACTCTGTTATTGACACCACACCTGCCTGGAAACCGGTTGTTGAGGCAATGAAAAACCTTAAACCCGGCGGACGGCTGGTGATAAATGCCATCAGGAAAGAAGAGATGGATAAGGATTACCTTTTAAAACTGGATTATCCAGCTCATCTTTGGATGGAAAAAGAGATCAAGAGTGTTGCCAATATCTGCCGTAAGGATGTAGTAGAGTTTTTAACCCTGGCTGACCGGTTTGGCATCCGGCCGGAGGTTGAGGAATTTTCACTTGAAGAGGCTAACCAGGCCCTGGCAGCACTGAAAAAAGGAACCATCAGGGGAGCAAAGGTTCTTAAAATAGGCTGAACCTGGGAGTTGAAATAAATTAGCCTTGCTATTTTACTTTTAACTCTGTTGTGGTACCCTTTTGATAAGTTTATAAGCGGTGTTAAATGTTGCTTCATCTGGATCATTGAGTTCATATACAATATCAGGAGTGTCTATGAGTAGTGAGGTTAAAAAACTTATCCATAAGTATATGCCTGATTCTCCAATGTCCCGTTTTGGGAAAATTTTCACTGATTCGACTGAATTTATGAGTATTGATTACAGTGATGTCATGAAACTTGGAAATGAGCATTTTCTTGTACTTAAAAATGAGCAGGAGCGCCGATTTGGCTTGGTTGACCCGAAATATTGGGTAAAGCGCGTTAAGCATCTTGAATCCGGTCAGTCTCAAATTTTAAAATTAGCCTTTTATGAAACATTTCCAATGCATATTGGGCCGTTCGAAATTAAGTGTTATAGAAGTCCTCGTAAAGAAGCTAGAATCTTAGATCTTGTTAAAGGGGATATGCGTTTCATGCAGGGATATTCTAAGGATGACATAGCAGGAAATAATGTCAGGGTCTTGGATATCATTCGCGGAAAGCGGCTTGACGTTGTGGTGGACGATATCCCGGTGGATCATAAAACTTATTTTCATGAATATTTTCCTGATATGCTTGAGAAGTTTATGGATGCGTGCGAAGCAATCAGTTTTTTGCACAGCCACGATGAAAAACATGGCGATATCCGGCGTGATCACTTGTGGGTTGAAAGTGGCACCGGCGCATATCGGTGGATCGACTTTGATTATGCGTTTGA
>CALBTS010000548.1 GCA_937968035.1 uncultured Methanomethylovorans sp. | reverse complement strand
TCAATATGATATACATAGCCATAGATGGGGACGATATTCATCAAAAGTTCGAGAAATGCCTGCTTCAAAATGATGAAACGAACATTTCCAGGACAAGTACGGATATAACAAATACAATTGATAGGGTCATTGACCATTTGCGGCATGAAAACCTGAAAATAGTTTTCTCTGCAGGCGATTGCATCTTATGTAAATGCGATGCAGTTGATCTGATAGACTTGTCCAATTACTTGGAGAAAATAGGAAATACAAATACTGTTTCTGTTGGAATCGGAGATACTTTAGAAAAGACATATATTGCTTTCAAGTATGCCAGATCCATTGGAAAAAACAGTATAGTCAAATACACTTTCAATAATAAATTAGAAACCTTTGATCTGAATACCGTGGTTCCGCCTTCATCCTGCTTTGCAGAAGGCCTTACTCCGTGTCTGGTATAAGGCTTTCTACTTTAATTATAAGATCAACTTTTCTCGATCATCGCATAGATTTTGTCCATGTCCAGACAACTGCGCAAGATATCGGCAAGCTCCTTGTATGCCTCTTCTTCGGTGGTAGCCACCTCGGGGTGGAACTCCACACCCTTCTTTTCTGCCAGATAGATCATCAGGGCAGTCCTTATGTTGCTGTTCTCGAACAGGCCGTGCAGATACGTGCCTATGACAGTACCGCTCTCATCGACGCTGCCGTCATCACCGAAAGCAGTCCTTGGAGTCACTGTCTTACCCATGTGGATCTCATATCCCCACACTTCCTCGCCCTTGATATGACGGAATATAGGTCCCTCGGCAACTACTTTCTTTTTCACCTGGGTAGTGGTCTTCTTATACTCACCAAAGGCCGTCTCCACCTCAAGCAGCCCCATACCCTCATAATCCGCCTCCAGGCCATTCTCTATGCCGGAGTCATGCAAGGTCTTGCCAAGCATCTGGTAACCGCCGCATATTCCGAAAATAGGCACCTTGCCATACATGTTCCGGATCTGCTTATCCATACCGCTCGCCTTAAGGTCCAACAGATCGCTGATAGTGTTCTTAGTACCCGGAATGATTATACAATCCGGAGTGCCAAGGTCCTCATGCAGTTCCACATACCTCACTTTTGCCAGACGCTCCAGGGGCTCGAAATCCGTAAAATTGGATATGCGTGGTAATCTTATCACTGCAATGTCCACATCGTTCAGGCATCCCGATGAAGTATTCCTGCTTTTTGAATAGATGGCCATGGAGTCCTCTGATGGGATATTGAGCTTGTAATAGGGCAATACGCCTAACACAGGAATACCTGTCATCTCCTCCAGTTGCCTTAACCCGGGCTCCAGGATGGCAGGATCTCCCCTGAACTTATTGATAACGAAGCCCTTTATGTTGCCGCGTATGTCCTCGGGCAACAGTGCAACTGTGCCATACAGGCTTGCGAACACTCCTCCGGATTCGATGTTGCCCACCAGGATGATGGGGGCCTGCGTAAGCCTTGCTGTGCCCACATTCACGATATCCCGGTCATAAAGATTAATTTCCGCAGCTCCTCCGGCTCCTTCCATGACAATGAGCTCGTATTTCTCGCCAAGCCGGTCAAGAGCACCCTTTACAACTTCCATTGTCTCCGAGATGGAATCATAGTAATTGCCGGCGGATTTATCAGCGTAGGGCTCACCAAGAATGATAACCTGTGATGTCCTGTCACCTTTAGGTTTCAGAAGCACCGGATTCATATCCGCGGTAGGGTCAACTCCTGCTGCTTTGGCCTGCACGGCCTGTGCTATGCCTATTTCCTTGCCGTCTTTAGTGATCCAGGAATTGAGGCTCATGTTCTGTGCCTTAAAAGGAGCTACTCTGTATTTTTCTGAAAAGATCTTACAAAGGCCTGTGACCATTATGCTTTTGCCTACATCAGAAGCAGTCCCCAGTACAAGTAATTTTTTAGTACTTTTATCAGTCATATCCAACAACCTTTTAACATGGAAAGCTTTTGTGTTAACGAAGATTCCGCACAAGTTTTATGAGGAACAAGTTATATCTACTTAACTCCAGAACTCCAGTTTACTTAAATTAGGTGGAACATGTTTGATCTTTTACGTGTAAGCGGCGGCCCAACAAAACCCGAAATAATCGCTATCGCCCTATCGAAGATGGGATTGAGGAGAGGCGACAGTTTCTTTGATGTGGGATGTGGTACAGGTGCTGTATCAATTGAAGCAAGTTCACTTGTTAAGGACCTTAACATCACTGCTATAGATGCAAGGAAGGAAGCTATTGAGGTAGCAGAGAAAAATTTCGAAGCCTTTAAGATACCGAACGTGAATCTGGTTTTCGGTGAATCCTCTGAGATCATTACACAAGCGGAAAAAGTAGATTGCGCTTTCGTAGGCGGATCTAAGAACATCCTGGAGGTGCTGGATGCTCTTGCAGCAAAGAATGCCCGTAGTATAGTCGTGGACGCTGTGCGTATAGAGACCGTAGTAAGGGTTATACAGAGGATGAAAGAACTTGGCATATTCCGTGAGGTGCTCCACGTAATGGTATCCCGTGGGGTCGATCTTGTGGGCGAAACTATGTTCAAGCCTGAAAATCCGGTGTACGTCATTGTCGGAGGAACAGACAAAACGAACTAATAGGAGAATCATATAAATGCTGATTGGAGTTGGACTTGGACCGGGATCCCCGGAACTTCTTACGTTGAAGGCTGTAGAGACCCTTAAGAAAAGCCATAAGGTGTATGTGCCTGGCAGGCTGGCCGCAGATCTTGTTGCCCCATACGCCAAAGCGGAGATCCTTGATTTCCCCATGCTTACCGATTATAACATCCTCAACGAGGTATGGACAAAGAACGCAGAGCTTATAGCAGAGGAATCCAGACATAACCTTGTATCTTTCGGACTCATAGGCGATCCGAACTTCTTCTCTACTTTCACACATCTTAAAAGAGTGATGAACAGGCTGTACCCTGATGTCGAGACAGCTACAATACCAGGCATCAGTTCCATTACATCTTTCGCTTCCAGAGCCGATGCAGAGGTAGATGCTTCATTTGAGGTGAGTGACGGGTCAGAAAAGGCATACAAGATAGTCCTTAAAGCAACCAAGCCCCTTGAGATCATAGATTCTATGAAAAAGGAAGGCTATAACAAATTCACTTTTGTCCAGCGCCTGTTCATGGA
>CALBTS010000547.1 GCA_937968035.1 uncultured Methanomethylovorans sp. | reverse complement strand
ATGATGATTTCTGTATCTGCAGGATGGAACCATGTGCGACTCTTCCTGCATGGATCACTACAGGCACATTCTTTTCCGTTACCAGGACAGAAGAAGAACTGTCGATCGTCTGTTCCCGGAACATAATGCCCGAAGACGCCAGATCACAAATGGTTTGTGAAAGGGAATGGAAATGCATGAAGGTTGAAGGGCCACTGGATCTCTCTCTTACCGGCATACTTGCCCATCTTAGCTCAACCCTTGCGGATGCCGGGATCAGCATCTTTGCCATTTCCACATACGACACGGATTATCTTCTTGTAAAGGAGGAAAAACTTCACAATGCGATAATTGTACTTATGTCACATGGATATTCAGTAGATCGTTAATTCTCAGATCTTTTCGGTGAGAGATGAGCCTTATTAGCTTCATGCTTGAAAGCCAGGAATTTGCGGCTATGGGCAATGCTTATGAGCATGCGTTCAATTTCGATGGATTTTTGAAATTTTCCTCACTAGCACAGCAGTATTGATTCAATTCTTGCTGTACCTTTTTTTGTCCAGTACCCACATACTTTGCAGATCTGGATGCCTTTTTTATTGGTATGGAGCTTGGCATTGCATTCAGGACACATCTTCAACGATTCCATATTAACACCTCTTGAAATGAACCTATGCCTCCTGCTTTAGATCCGTAAGAGCAAAGGCGCTTGATAATAAAGTAAAAGATAAAATGATTACGTTTTTTAAGGATCATGTTGTTCATAATTGTTTCTAAACATGTGGTCATTGATATAAACTCTATGAACATTTAAATATACACAAATATGTACGTTCTTGTTTTATATAGATCCGGGGAGTGAAACAAAGCCGTCAGTATTAGCAGATGGAATTTTATTAAGTGGATGAAAACAAATGCTCAAAACATGACCATATTTGGGCTAAGTATTACTTTCTACAGAAACCTTATAACAGTATATATCAAGTTAACTTAGGAGGAAGATCATGGATAGCTTTATGCAATGTGCCATTGAGGAAGCAAAGAAAGGACTTGCTGAGGGCGGTATCCCTATAGGTTCGGTACTTGTGAGGAATGGCAAGATCGTTGGCCGCGGACATAACATGAGAGTGCAGGAGAACGATCCCCTGGCACACGCTGAGATCGTATGCATACGCAGCGCAGGCCGCCTAGGCAATTACAGTGATGCCATCCTTTACTCAACATTGATGCCCTGTTATCTGTGTGCAGGTGCAGCTGTGCAATTTGGCATAAAAAGAGTAATTGTAGGGGAGGCAGAGAATTTCCATGGTGCCCCTGAATTTATGAGGGAGCATGGGATAGAAGTAACAGATCTGCGCATCGCCGAGTGCATAGAAATGATGGATAGATTCATCAGGGACAGACCGGACCTCTGGTATGAGGACATAGGGAAATGAATAGGGATGGCTGATCCATGAGGTATTCTCCAATAAGTGGTAAGAAAGCTGTAAGGGACAGGATCCCGGAAATAATGCAAAGCTCAGGTAAGGAATGTGCTGTCAAAGAACTTTCAGATCCTGAATTTCTTGTTGAGCTGGAGAACAAGCTTGAAGAAGAAGTGGGTGAGTACCTTGAAAGTAAAGATCTGCAAGAACTTATAAACCTTATAGAAGTAATTCACAGGATCGCTGAGCTAAGGGGTTTTTCAAAGGAAGCACTGGAATCATTAAGATCAAAGAAAAAACAGGAAAGAGGCGGATTTGAGAATAATCTTCTGCTGGACATAACCGATGAAAAAGACCTTTATTCTGATTCTCCGACTGCTTCAGAAGAATTTCCCCGTGTGGTTTTCAGACCAGAGGGATCAAAAGTGATCGAGAAGCACGGCGTCTGCATGATGATCTATAACACGAAAGAAGACTCGCCTAATGCAGCTGTCCTGTACCAGGAAACAAAAACAGGACATGCAGAGGAGTTCATTCACTATAAAAGCGATTTCCTTTATTATATTCTTGAAGGGTCCGGTACATGGGTAGTCGAGAACAGAGAATTTGAAGTCCAAAAGGGCGATGTAGTAGTGGTGCCTGCAGGAAATAGATTCTGGTTCCGTGGAAATCTGAAGCAGGTATGCATAACTGCTCCCGCCTGGGAAGAAAAATATGAAAGACACATAAGGGATATTGAACTTTGATCCCTCTGAGCCATATGATCTTATTTTTCTACTTGAATAAGTTCCTTTGTCGTATCTCCAGTAAGATCTGCATTTAAGAACTCCTCAGTTGCAGGAAACTGTATGAATAAACCATCGGTAATATCTATTCCAACATCTCCTGAACGCATCGTATATTCCAGAACATGGCCTCCTGCACTATGATCACTGTTAATGAAATGCAGGTGATAACCCGGAACATTTACATTTTCGACATACTCAGGAAGCCAGAAACCCACTATTGTGCCAGAGACATTTTCAAATTCAAATGTTGGCTGGTATTTTGTAACATCTGCAAGTCTTGGATATGGTTTCTCCTGCGCAGGAACACTACGGGTTTTCATGTGACTAAAATTACCTTCTATTCTTATGGCATACATCAGGTTCCTGCTTGGCATGAGAGTGCCAATATATCCGGTAAGTTCAGTATTGTTTATTTCCTGGTTTACTGTTGCATATATGTCACTCTCGAACTTCGTTACTGCTGCAAAAGGTGTTTCCACCGAATCGTTCACCCTGTATGCTACCCCATCGGCCTTTACCTGATAGACAATATCATCCAGTAACACCATTTCCCCGTCAAGGCCATTGAATGTTCCAAGTCCCAGATCACCATGCTGTTTCAATTCGCCTACCGTCAGGTCACCCGCATACATACCTTCCAGCAATGCATCAATAGTTGATGTCTGGTATATGACATCATTGTCATATTCTTTATTTGCAGGTTCTTTTTCTGTGCCTATGCAGCCCGAAGAGCAGGCCGAAATGAGAAACAGACAGCATATCATTTGAATTATTGAACTTCTCATAGGGATCACTATAACTATTCTATCAATGGGATATATGTTTGATCAGATCATCCGGAAAAGGCTGCAGTATATCCACCGAAGTGACATGAAGATCCGAAACACTTTTGCAAGTTACGGGGTCTGCATTCCGCTTCCACATCCGAGATCAAGTATCGTTGTATTTTTTTAACTCAGACACCAGACACTTCTGGTTCAAACGTTTTTCCCTGCAAAAATTTATATATCTATATTGCATGGTAATCCTTGCTTTGAGTGTGTAACTGTTTTGAGAACATAAGGCTTTTAATGGTATTACTTTGTAACTGCTATTTTCCGTATGCTTCCAGCAAGTGCACCTTTTAAGCTTATGTGTAAAGGAAGTGAAATAGTTGTTCAACAAAAATGAATCAACTGCTCCAGTTGATGCTGGAAAGGAATATGAAGTAACCATCGAAGATATTGCAAAAGAAGGCGACGGAATTGCCAGAGTAAGCGGTTTCGTTATCTTCGTTCCAGGCACATCTGTGGGCGACGAAGTAACCATAAAGGTCACAAAGGTCATGCGCAAGTTCGCATTTGCTGAAGTTGTAGAGTAATAATAATTAAATTTGGTTTCTAAGGAAAATCTGTTAGTATGATTTTCCTTATCTCTTTTTCTTTTATCAAAAAAGTAGTTATAAAGTACTTTAAGGTTCCTTCCGGTTATTTGAGGAAGCCCTTACGTGCAAGCCAGTCCACCTGTGGCCGGGTATATCTCCAGATCACATCGGCTTTTGAATCCTGTATTTCCCAGGGAGTGGCAATGACCAGATCTCCTTCTCTTACCCACATACTTTTTTTCTTGGATCCGGGGATCCTGCCCATGCGTACAATACCATCCATGCACTGTAATCTCACGCGGTTAGCGCCAAGCAGACTGGAGACAGTAGCAAATACTTCATTATCTCTTTGGCGGGGGGTACGCACCTTTGTGATCTGTTCCGGACTGTTACTTCCACTTTGTGAGTTCTTCTTGCGGTTATTGCTTCTATAATTTGCCAAACTGATTCCTCCATTTTGTATCTTCATATAGGATAACGGATGCGCCTTAGTAAAGTAAGAAGTTCCACAGGATCTTCAAAGAGATGCTACAAACATCGCCCATGATCACTTCTGAGCTTAAGCGCCTTCAGAACAAAACCATAAATTTCATTCAGAAAAAGACAATCTTCAATGATAATTATACAACTTTACTCTGGGTATACAGTAACATAACTGGCCTAAACTATATAACTTGAACGCATAAGGAGACTGGCAACAATTAAATAAACCCTCTTGCTTATGCGGCAGGAAAAACTATCATAACATTAAATCAAACCTGGTGTTTCAAGACACAGTACTGATGATCAGATGTAGGTCAAGAACTGTGAACACGGATATCAAAATCAACTAAGGAGAGATCATCATTTTAATAAAGGTACCTTATGGGCAGGAATATATTGACCTGGATGTAACTATTCCTCACGAGATCATTGCTCCGGTCAATGTGAAGGTTGGCAAGGAGTCCGAGATCATAGCACAAGCCCTGGAAATACCTGTTGGTATGGAGGCGTTTTCCACTTTTGCCCGCACAAGCGATAAATTACTTGTCCTTGTGAATGATGGCACCAGGCCAACTCCCACATCAAAGGTGCTCAAAGAACTATATCCCATTTTAAAGGAACATCCTGATGTAAAATTCCTGATCGCCACCGGAGCACACAGGGGACCTACTGAAGATGAGTTGAAGTATATATTTGGTGAACTTCTGGATGAGTTCCGCAGCAGTATACATGTGCATGATGCACGCAAAGATGAAGATATGGTATATCTGGGAGAATCAAGCAACGGTACCGAGATGTATCTTAACAGGCTTGTCACTGAAACTAAGAACATCCTGGTGATAGGGAGTGTGGAACCGCACTACTTTGCAGGCTATACCGGTGGCAGGAAATCATTCCTTCCGGGAGTTGCCGCTTACAGGACCATAGAAATGAACCATATGCATGCTCTTTCCGAGAAGGCCGCACCTCTTGCCCTGAAAGGAAATCCGGTAGCAGAAGATATGGAAGATGCCATGAAGGTATTGAATGACCTGCACGTATTCTCTATACAGACCGTCCTGACAGCGGATCATGGATTATATGCTATGGTAGCAGGGGATCTTAAACTGTCATTTGAATTAGCAGTGAAAAAGGCAAACGAGGTTTTCTGTACTCCCTGCGGACGGAGAGGGAACATAGTCCTTACTGTAGCCCCATATCCCATGGACATCGACCTGTACCAGTCCCAGAAAGCTCTGGAGAACGGAAAACTGGCACTGGAACAAGGCGGGATCATAATACTTGTTTCCAAATGCAGGGAGGGAATAGGAGATGACACATTCCTTAAACTGCTTTGCTGTGCTCAGACTTCCGAGGAAGTTATGCAGAAGATAGCCGAAGGGTACAAGCTTGGGTATCATAAAGCTGCCAAGATGATACAGATGGGAATGCATGCCCAGATGTGGGCAGTCTCAGACCTGGATACTGGTACTTTGGAAATGGCCAGACTTAAACCTCACACAGACCTGCAAGAAACTTTTGATATGGCGATAGCTACCATCCGCGCTAAAGGTAAGGAACCTTATGCAGTGGTCCTGCCACAGGGGAGCCTGACAGTGCCGCTTGTCAAATGACGGAACCCACAATAT
>CALBTS010000546.1 GCA_937968035.1 uncultured Methanomethylovorans sp. | reverse complement strand
GAGGATGGCAGCTGATAGGACGCACACCGCTGCGACTCTTCAATCCCGACAGCAAGCCCGAGTTCCTCTTCTCGGCCGGCGATTACATCCGGTTTTACTCAGTAGATAAGGATGAGTATGAGCGGATAGCTGCTGCGGTGGCTGAAGGCACGTACCAGGTCATACGAACCCCGAAGGAGTGATTATGGCGACTGTGATAGTACATACGGCAGGATTGCTTACCACTGTTCAGGACAGGGGGAGGTACGGGTACCAGAGGTTTGGTATGCCCGTCTCGGGGGCCATGGATGTCTTCTCCCTTGAGCTGGCCAACCTGCTTGTGGGCAATGACCCCGGCGATGCATGTCTCGAGGCAACGATCTCCGGGCCGGAGCTTGAGTTCACCGGTGCAACCTGGATAGCCATCACCGGCGCCGACATGGACCCGCACCTCAACGGCCAGGGTATCCCTATGAACACAGCTGTTGATATCAGGCCCGGCGACAGATTAGGATTCAGAGGATTGAGGAACGGCTGCAGGGCGTATATAGCCTTTGCCGGAGGTATAGACGTGCCGCCCGTTATGGGCAGCCGGTCGACTTACCTGAGGGCATGGATCGGCGGATTTCAAGGCAGGGCGCTCATGCCCGGCGACGAGCTGCCGCTGGGAGAATTAGAATCCCTCTCCCCTCCCGGCCGATTTTCAACTGGTTCAGCAAGAAGAAAACCACGGTTAAAAAAACTGCCCGACGGTCTGATCCCCGAATACAAGCATGAGCAGACAATCAGGATCATTTCCGGTCCCGAGGCACACTATTTTGAGATAGCAGGCCTGCGCAGCTTCCTGTCTACCGAGTACACCGTCACCGCCCAAAGCGACCGCATGGGCTACCGGCTCTCAGGAGAACCAATAAAGCACAGAGAAGGCATGACCAACATCATCTCGGCAGGTATTTCTCTGGGCACCGTTCAGGTCCCCGGCGATGGCCAGCCAATCATTCTTATGGCTGACCGCCAGACCTCCGGTGGCTATGCCCGCATAGCAAATGTCATTGCTGCTGACCTCACCCTCATCGCCCAGATGCGGCCAGGAGATATAATACGTTTCAAGGAAACTACCCTAGTACAGCTAAACCAGAAGACCTCTTCTTTTAAATAGGTCAAACCAACTTTTTGTAACTCCATAGAGAATGGTAGTCCAATACAAAGCTTTTATAATTTATTGAATATTAGATCTATTGCGACATAAACTTAATCCTTTCAAATCCGAAGGAACTTCTCTCTAAATTCGGAGTAATTCTTTACTTCTTTATAAAAATCGAATAGTTCGTCATATGTCCGAAAGTTATATCTGTCCTCAAATTCTTTAAATGGAGCTGTAGTAACCCACTTCAGGAATTTGTCGTGATTTGTTCCAGGGCATACTACAAAAAATCTAGCATCGAAGGCCATTGTATTGTAAAGCCTGTGAAGTGCTTCTCTCATAGTGCCACCATCCTCGACTTCAAAAAAGAAAAAAGGTGGCTTATGTGTATACCATATAGCGTCAATGCGATTAATTTCAGGAGCAGTTCGCAGCAATGGGGGTACTTCGCTTAAATCTGCAATATCTCCAAGCTTCTTACCAAAAGCTTCTCTTGAAGGATCTGCAACATATGTTTTGTAACCAAGCATCTTCCCAACTTGAACTATGTAATAAATAGCTTCCCAGTGTCCTGCCGGTTCTTGTTCATTATTTATACTTTCAAATTCTTCTTCGATTTCGACTTCAGTATGTTCTTCAGTATTTTTACCAATATATCTTGCATAGCCACCTAGTCGTTTTGCACACATGAAATGACAAAACATGTCGAATTTCAAAGGATCATTCAATAATTCGATCTCAAGAGAGGGGATCAATTCATCTATAATTGAAACATATTTTGTGTAATTGGCTAAATCTCTGTCAATAGCCTTTCTTTCAAGTATGAAATTTACGGTTAGAATGGTTTTATTATTGATGATTCTAAACTTAGGATTAAGAAAAAATAGAGTTGGAGAAATAAAACCAGCCTTAAATCCTTTGGATAATTCATATTTTGACTCAAAATCCTTAAAGGCATTCATGTTTCCCTTCTCAATAACTTCGAAGATTAGCTGGAATATTGCATCTCCCACCTTTGGCCAGTTCTCATGCTTTTGCCACCCAGCATTTTCAAACCATATTTTAAGATCTTTTGTAATTGCCGGCATCACACTTATACGATATTCTTTCTCTCGATTATGTTTCGTATTTGCATAAGGGAGTAATTTCTCAAGAACATCATCTGAATATTCCTTATCACTTTCCTTTTTAATCTTAATCGCTTGCCAGAATTTTTTCACGTCATCGCCTTCGCGCTGATACTCTGATAGATGCCATTGTCCTGTACGAGATAATAGGTATTTGTCACGAAATTCCTGAGAATAATTCCTTATGGCTTGCTTTCTTGATTCTGAAATGTTCATAATGTTGGGTTATCTGTTTAGGCTGAATGTTTTGCTTCTGCCAGCACTTTCTTTGTTGTAGGTTCATCAAGTGTTACCCATGTTACAGCACCTGAAGGATGCTTATAAGGAACAGGTTTCTTAAACTTAATAACATCCTTGAGAACCCATGCATATTGACCATCAAGATCTTTGGCTTCAGCTTTAGTTAATGGTCTAAATCCCATTATAGCATACTTTTCATACGCGATTTGTGGAGTAAGCTGAATTACTTCAGCCAGGTAGGCAGTCCCAACGACTGTACCGGATCCTGCTCTAATGAGAGCAACCGGGCCAATTTTCTTGGTAAACTTTGATCGTATCTCCCATTTCTTTTTTCCAGCCAGAATCATATCGATCCATGGCTCACGGATTGGAATTGCTGATAGTTCTTTCATCGCTTACTAAATTTTCCCGATACTAAAATAATTCATGTAATATTAAAATTATCTATTTTTTTTTAATTCACTAAAAACTGTATTTCTTATTTCTTCTACACTATTAGTAGAACAAACATATCCACCGTATCGAGTCAATATTTCATATTTTGATTTAGTTGTTGAAGACCCTAGCAAGAACAAAAAGATCTTATTCTCTTTTAAAAGAAGATCTTTAAAGAATTCAGAAGTTAATTGCCAATTACTTATCTCTCCATCTGTTAAAATAATCAAAACAACTTTCTCCTTTTTGTTTCTTAACAATTTTATAATTACATCCATAGGGAATAAGGTACCACTATTCCATGAAAAAAGAAGAGCATCTTTGATTATTTTATAGTCTTTTGTCCAACTCTTTACTAAGGCATTTGAGGAAAAATTTACCAGAGCAACCTCTCTTTTCTTGCTTTCAAAATATTTTACAAACCCGAATGATGCAAGAACCGCTTCATGCAATTTATTTCCTTTAGACTTTATTTCTCCCATGCTACCTGAGGTATCTAGTACCAATAGTAGGTCAGCAAGAGAGAGTTCATCTAAGTTCACGCTTGAAAATGTCTTTTCCCATTTTTTCGTAGTTATACCTGGTAGAATTTTTGGTGATGTTTGTTTTGACAATAAAAGATCTAAGTCTTCGATCGGATCACCAATTTTCCAAGTTGATGGAAATGAATCAAATAATTTTGACCCTTTTTTAACTGATTCTTCTATTGGAAGTTCATCAATATTCTGTTGCTCGAACCAAATGATTTGCTTTTCTTTCTCAGTAAGTTGTTTTATACCTGCAGCTTCAAGAACGTTACAAAAATCCTGCAAGGTGACCTCTTGAGCAAATTGATTTATTGCAGTCATTATTTGTTCAGGATCTTGAAAGACTAATTGACCATCTCCAAAAGGATCATCTTTTGGGGGTATGCCTTGAGAAGCATAATATTCATTTCCTGAAGATATTTGCTTCTCATAATCACATTTGTCAAGATGGAAGAATTCTATAAAAACTTTTGTATATGATTCTGCCTTTATTAGGTAGCTATTCTTATTGAGAATCCCGTCTGATGTGAATAAACTCCTAAGTTCTTTTACTTTGTTTTTGATTTCTGATTCTGGTTCCCCAAGGTGAAGATCACTATCCCAGATTGACTCTTTCAACAAGAACATCAGTTTTGCATGCCGATCACAATCCTTAAATGCATCAGTACTTCCTTTCCTTATCCATGTAATTTCGCTATTTAGTCGACCCTTATAAAGTACCTATATTGTTGATAACTAATGATATAAGTTAATATTAATGTTTGTCAGTTTGCAGGCTTTTTGGTAGATTCGTTAAAAAGCTTGCAAAATGATAGGCAAAACAGAGGAGAATCCCCAGTTGAACGTATTCCGGATCCCGTTGGTGAATGTGATAAACATGAAGCATGAGTTAGTCGAGTTGGCTCAGCGAATTGACTGGAAATCAATTGAGAAGGACTTTGCGCCTTATTATGCTGATATGGGTCGCCCGGCAGTACCGGTTCGTAAGATGGTCGGTTGCATGCTCCTGAAACAAATGTTTGGTTTGTCGGATGAAGCATTTGTTGATCGGTGGGTTGAGAATGTTTACTGGCAATTCTTCTGTGGTGAAACCTATTTTCAATATGATAAGCCATTTGATCCGAGTGAATTTGTTCATTTTCGTAAGCGCCTGGGTACAGACGGAGCGGAAAAGCTTCTGAAACTCAGTATCAGTCTCTTTGAAAAAAAGGAAGTAGAAGAGAAAGAAGTACTCATTGACACTACAGTCCAGGAGAAGAATATTACCTATCCAACGGATGCCAAGCTTCATAAGAAGATAATAGAAGGCTGCTGGAAGATAGCTGAGAAAGAAGACATTGATCTTCGTCAGAGCTACAGTCGCACTCTTGGCCAGCTGATGATCGATCAGCGGTTCCATGATCATCCCAAAAGGAGGAAGAAGGCAATGGCGGCAGCGCGGAAGATAAAGACCATTGCCGGACGCCTGGTAAGAGATGTTGAGAGAGGACTTGATGATAAAGAACGCCTTGAGGCATATGATGAGCAGTTATGGCTATACTACCGGGTACTGGGTCAAAAGAGAGACAGCAAGAATAAGATCTATAGCTTTCATGCACCTGAGGTAAGTTGTATCTCCAAGGGTAAGGATCATAAGAAATATGAGTTTGGAAACAAGAGCGGATTTGTGATTACGAAGAACAGCGGCATTATCATTGGCGCAATGGCTTTTGAGAATAATCCATATGACGGTCATACACTTGAGCCTCAATTGGAGCAGGTGTCAGATCTGATGGGCAGGTTACCGAAATTGGCATTGGTTGACAGAGGTTATAAAGGACGCAAGACCATTCTTGGGGTAGAGATCATGATGCCAGGCACTGGTAAAGGCAAAACAGCCTATGAGAAGCTCAGGGACAGAGCCCGGTTCAGGCGAAGGGCTGCTGTTGAACCGGTTATCGGACATCTCAAGAGTGATTATCGGCTGATTAGGAATTACCTCAAGGGCGTTGAAGGTGACATGATTAATACGATTATGGCAGCAGTTGCCTTCAATATGATGAAAAGATTAAGGCAGATCCGGGAAGCCATTTATTTTGTCCTGGATTTACTGACCGGCAACTGGTCGGTAAAATATGCTACTGTACAGAATTATTGAAAAACATGACTTGTTAAGGGTCGACTATATATTTATGACACAGAAAAAGGGCTTCTTTGTGGTGAAACGTGGTCGCCCAA
>CALBTS010000545.1 GCA_937968035.1 uncultured Methanomethylovorans sp. | reverse complement strand
CTCTTCTTGAAGCTTATGTTAAGAAGCGTAAGGTTGAAGCTATTTTAGCCAAATAGCCTTAGCATCTGGTTCTTTGTAAATAAAAAAGGCGAAAAACATAAATCGTTTTTCGCCTCTTTTTTATGGATAGAATAATATGAAACTATTCTCTAGTTCTAGTGTCATTCACTAGTTTTTCACGATTTTTTTAATCTCTTTTCGTTTAAAAATTTTTGAGATACATTTTGTCACTAATGTTGGAAGAAAAAAATACCATAATGTCCCTAATATACCAAAAAAGAGAAATGGTATTATAAAATTCACAAAATCATTCATTGGAGTTGGCAAAAAAGTGCTTAATAGATTATTTATATATAAAATTAAAGGTACCATATGACTAATGATGTCTATAATAACATCTAAAAGATAGAATAAAATTAATATAACTAGAGATATTGGGAAGTCTAAAAAGATAAAAAAATACCAATAATAAACCCAATACTTTTGATTAGCAATCATACATGTAACAGTATATATTAGCAATACAATATGAATGCTCCCTAACATTATACCTAAGGGCAAAGTATACTTTGAAAATTTCATTTTCTCCTCTTTCAAAATCATTTTTTAAAATTTTTCTTGGCTTCAAGATAATCTTTAATCTTTAGGTCAACGATTAGAAAATGTATAATTTTTAAATGCCTTATGTTTCTTTAAGATAGCAATATAGTTAAGTACCGCAAGTTCTGGACATAGTGATATAGTGTCAGGTTTCCAGGCGCATTCTTCTCTAAACTCTTTAAGTGCTTCAAGTGCAAAATCAATAGTTTCTCCACAATCTTGGCGAATCCTTTTATACTCAGGTTTTTTTTCAATTAATTTAGCTACAATTGCTATTGACTCTTCTTTGGTTGTTTTAATAGTTGTAAGAAGTGTATCTTGAGTAAGATTAAATGTCGCAGGACGTGGAATTATTGATAAACCTTGAGGTTGGAAATCCAGCACAACATCAATTTGACGCCCTTGATTATCAGTGATTCCCAAATCTTTTATAATAACATAATAGTGAGAAATACCTATTGTTCGGAGCGATGGTATACCTATCGGCGTTTGATATTCATAAATATCTTCTCCCATAGGATCTAGCTTGCTATACGGACTCCCTCCCATTGCCTCATGCAATCCCAATCCATCCACATACCCAAGTGGATCGCGCTGCAAGAATCTTCCCTGCTCGGCAGAGTAATACCTGTTCCTGAAGTAGTACAACCCTGTTTCAGGATCAAGTTGTCTACCCTGAAAACTGTACACAATCAGCTCTTTCTCTTCTACGCTCAGTGACTCAAGCTCGCCGTCAACACCGATTTTATAGACTTCGCCATAGGCTGTGTATTCTAGGCGTAGGAGGATATTCGCTGATTCGTCGGTTATGGCTACTATGTCGCCTCTGTGGTTTTGGTGGAAGTAGCAGGTTCTTTCGATTTGGGTGGTGCTATTGTCTTTATAGTATTCTACGCAAAGATGCTCGTCTATGTTGGGGCCGTCGGTGAAAC
>CALBTS010000544.1 GCA_937968035.1 uncultured Methanomethylovorans sp. | reverse complement strand
TCGATGGAGAATGCATCAACTCCCAATATCTTGATCTTTTTATTAGACATCCAGGCGGCTATATCCTCTTTCAGACAAAAATTACCAGCTTCTTCAATTGAAGAGGCACCTGTTTTTAACAATAATGCATCTATTTTGTTTTCCGGACCAATTGCTTTCCATGCTGTATCCAGATGCCCGGCACAGATGTGGCTCCCCATACACCTCACATCCAGCAGAATCGCGCGTCCAATTAAGCTTCCCGGACACAGCATATCAATGGAAATACCATTTTCCAGAACGTGGGAAGGAGCATCCACATGAGTACCAGTGTGGCTTCCCATAAATATAGTTGAAAGGGTAAAACCGTCTTTTCCAATAGAGCAAATCTGTTCGATAACTGGCTCAGGGTCTCCGGGATATACAGGCATACCTTGCCTTATAGCTACGGTTATGTCTATGATCCTTTTGCCTTCAAATATCATTGATATTTCTCATTCACTATCTTCTGGGAATTGTTGAGAACCTTTTCTGCCTGTTCAAGGGTAAGCCCAGCTCCCATGGCGACCTTCAGAGCTGTATCCCTGGTTATAAGATTTCCCGGACTATGTGTATCAGTATCCACCACGCACTTTGCGCCAGTTTCTAAAGCTATCCTGGCTACATGGCCATTAGTTCTATTATGACCGTTCCTTGCTGTTATTTCAAGGTGGACATTGTTATCAACTGCTTTTTCGGCTTCTTCAATGGTTATAAAACCGGGGTGTGCAAGGATATCTACATCTGACAGCTCCACTGAAGCATTGTTTGTTCCGGGTGCAACAGGCTCCACACTTGTTTCTCCATGCACTACTACTATTTCCGCTCCAAGCTCTTTTGAAAGACGGACCATCTTCCCTATCTTAGTGGGAGGGACATGTGTTATCTCTACTCCGGCAAGTACTTTAATATCCATCACTTCTTCAAGGTACTTTGCCTTGCTAACATTTTTCAGGATATGTTCCACGTTGGTAAAGTCTGCATGGTCAGTTATTGCAATAGCTCTGTACCCGTGCATTACCGCTCTTCTGACAAGTTCACTTGGGATAAGTTCTCCATCACTGAATAAGGAATGTGTGTGCAAGTCGATCATAATGTCACCATTATTTCTTACTTATAATAAGGATGCCATATGAAATAAAGATTTATATCATCAAT
>CALBTS010000543.1 GCA_937968035.1 uncultured Methanomethylovorans sp. | reverse complement strand
CACCGAGATCTACACTCTTTCCCTACACGACGCTCTTCCGATCTCTGACCCTGAAAAGACAGATGTTGTTCCCGGTCGCAGTACTCTTTAACCTGCCTGGGACCTTTGATATTTACCATGGACATATATACTCTTCCGGATTGATAGCAAACTATCTTGCAAGGAGATCAGGTGGTGTTGCTGTAAATACCATCCATGGTTCCTATTATCCAATATGGGATAAACTTACCAATCCCATTGCTGCCCAATGCTACAGAACAGCAGAACGTATACTGGCACCGGCACTTGCGAGATTATCCGATGTACAGTTGCACACCGGAGATTATTTTGCGCAACAGGTCATCATCTGGGGCGCCCCAGCACATAAGATAAGGACCATACACAACGGTGCCGACCTTACCAGGTTCGACCCACTTATACCCCGTGCAATGGCCTCGGCCCATATATCCATTGACCCGTCGCTGCCAGTGATACTCACAGCCCGCCGGCTTGTCAGGAAGAACGGTATCCATCATCTGATAAGAGCAATGAGAATAGTATGCAGCGAAGAAAAATGCCAGTTGGTTATCATAGGTGATGGTGAAGAACGTGCGTCTCTGGAAAGATTGACACGTGAGTTGCACCTCCAGGACCACGTGCATTTCCTGGGAATGATACCCCATGACCAACTTCCACCATATCTGGCCCTTGCTGAGATAGCGGTGGTCCCAAGCCTGGTCGAAGCGTCCAGCATATTCATGCTGGAAGCAATGGCAATGGCAAAACCCGTCATAGCGACCAATGCAGGCGGGCTGCCGGAGATCCTTACCCCTTCTGCTGGCATACTTGTGGAACCCATGGATGAGATAGGACTTGCTGATGCGATACTGGAACTATTAAGGAACAAAGAAAAACGGCTGAGACTTGGAGAACAGGCATATCATCATGTAAAAGAGAATTACTCCTGGAAAGCTATCGCACAGCAAATGGAATCCGAATACATGAGATTATTGACAGAGAAGAACAGGCGCAAGTAGAACGATAATAAGATATGTCTTTTTTATTGAAGTTTGTTCAAAGAAAGCCGAACCCTAAGGCAGATCCAAAATAAAAAAGAAATTGAAGTAGGAGGTGGTCGTAACTACTTTATTAAAAGCCTAGCCAGTTCAATATCGATCTTATAAAGGCAAGTATACCGCTTTCAGCCTGGGTTTCTGGCTGTTCTGTGGCAGTCGTAACATCTTCATCTGCAACACTTGCCATGCCTGAGATATCCGTGGTATTTGAGACATTACCTGAAGACGTGTTTTGATCAGTCAGTACCTTTGCCTCACCTGTTCCAGCACCACCATTGCTGGACTTTGATAGGACTACCGGGGTAGAAGCTCCATTTGAACAGTCTGTTAAGATTACAGTCTTCGAAGCTTTTTTGGACATAGAGTACTTTGAGTTCGTTTCCCATGCCTCTATTGTGTAAGTACCTGCTGGTCTATATGTGCAGCATTTTTGCTCGAAGTATCCTTCTTTATCAGATTTTATAATCATCTTTGCTGCGAATGTAAACTTCACAGGATTTTCTCCTGCGGCGTTACCGGATATCATCAAATGGGGTTTTAGAGTCGCAACAGATGTAAGAATGGATGTATCTACTGTGATATTGACCTTACCATCCTTGTCTGCCTCTATTGTTTTAGATATCGTTTCAGACATCAAAGTATATGATATGGTAATATCTTTCACACCTTCTGCTATAAGGCTACAGCTTGCGGTTCCTTTAGGAAGTATTACAAAGCTGTCATCTTTTGGATCGAATTTATAGCCAGGATCATAATTAAAGACACCATTTGTCACTTTTATATCCGTTTCATAAGTTGTGACTAAAGTGATCTTCTCCTTAGGGCCAGCATTACCACTAATGACGATCATCTCATTACTGCCTGCACATGTTTTTTCCGGGGTGACTTTAAAATTCGTTATTTCCCATGCAAGAGCACAGCTTGCTGATATCAGCAAAATTAATAGCACACTGAGTGATACTATGGATGTACGACCAAGCTTTTTAACGCCTGAAGTCTGCAGTCCACTTGAAGGACTTAAAAATCGTCTAATCAATAAACAACCTCCTACTCTATCTAGAATTAGATACCTATATCCTTAGATCGGAAGAGCACACGTCTGAACTCCAGTCACCGAATACGATCT
>CALBTS010000542.1 GCA_937968035.1 uncultured Methanomethylovorans sp. | reverse complement strand
TTTTCAGAATACTCCATTTCTTTCCTGACAGTTGGTTTTCAAGCATTAAACCTTTTGAGATCAAACCGATATTCGCTTGTGGAACTTGTACGTGTCAATAATGATCATGTCCTTATCACTGTTAATTGTGTGTACTCCTTTCAGCCCGGGCTCCCAGTCCGGCTTTATCTCTTTAAGCAGGACTTCATTATACTCTTGCTCGTTAAGTTTTGTAATATGATTAATATTCAGACCTCTGCCATACCTTATTGAGCAATCCTGTGACGGGCGATAGATCTTGCCATCGTCTATGAATATTTTCCCTGCACATCTTGCCCTGCTTTCATCAGAGACTACCGGATTAAGCGGATGGCTCACCCATTTTCCCATGATAGGATCATCACTATAGAAAAGAAACAACTCAGTGCTACAACTGGAGACACCTCCGGTTTGGTCTATGGTTGTGAACAACCACCACTTGTTTTCATAATGGAACACTGTGGTATCGGTAGCACTTATGTTCTCCATAATAAACTTCTCAAATTTCCATACACATGGAAAATCGTAGCATTTATAAAGCTCTATCGTTTTGTTCTGGTTCGTTTCCGGTATCATATAGTATGTACCTTCTATCTTAAAAACGAATGGATATGATAAATGGTATGGTCTTTCGAGTATCTTTTCAGACTTAATAAGATGACCATCGCAGTTAAGCTGAAGTACTGACAGATGAGCCTTATTAGTTTTATAAATGAATTCCTCAACAAAAACATAATAGTTGTTTTCATCGGCAATGATGAAAGGGTCTGCCCAGAACAGTCTTCGAGGAGGATTTATGGCTTTGAATATACTGAAGTCATCCTGACAATAATTGCTGTCCCTGATGTTGTTGATTCTCAATTGCCAGCTGAATGCATCAGTATGGCAAGCTTTGTAAATGCCAAGACGTAAAACATAGCCTATATGTGCCACTAAATCCCTAAGGACCGATAGAAATGAATCGGAGTACGAGGATCTGCCAATGTCAGGAATGAAAGCTCTATGTCTTTCTTTAATTTGATTCAGGTACCCCTCACCGTACCTGGATAGGCCCTCAATTAGCCTGGGTAACACTACCGTGGCGCGCCCGAATACTTTGTTCCTGTTTTCTGTAATTGAATAGTGGTATGTTGACTCACGGGAAGAGTAGATAACGTCGTTTGATGAACGGTCGGCCGTTAATATCTCAAGCCACATGTCTGTGAGAGGCTGATGTTTAATGACCTCCCAAAAGCCATGAGCAGGCATGCCGTGGATTTTGCTATCATCAATTGAAAAAGTCCAGACACCGTATTTTGGAATATCAAGAATAGTGTCCTCAATGATATGACTGCCAAATAAAATTATCACATCCGGGTTGAGATCTGCTATGGCATTTGTCTTGCCTGTTTCTTGGGTAAGGCCGGTTAAATTGTTAAGGCTGATAACAGATTCTACACCTGTCAGAGACGCAATGTCAGTATCCAGGTGAGAATTGTGGTTACTTCGGAATAGTAACCTGTCTATGGATTCAAACAATTTTATGAGAACTGCACTTCCGTGAGAAATCTTGTGTTCCC
>CALBTS010000541.1 GCA_937968035.1 uncultured Methanomethylovorans sp. | reverse complement strand
GTGGGGGATACGGTCACATGGACCAATCTCCAAAGGCCAAAGAAGCCAATAGTTCTGGTGAGTGATGATGGGCTGTGGGAACCCCAGACCATTTATTATGGTAAGTCTTTCGCCTACACTTTCCAGGACACAGGAACATATACCTTTGTCATAGAAGGTACACAGATGAAAGGATCAGTAATTGTTTCAGAGAAGAGACTGGAAAGTCCTGCTGAAGGATCAGATGTAGGTACAGCTCTCGGTTCAATGCCTATGATGGTCTGGAATGAAACAAAAAATGCAACTCAGAGCATTATGCAAACTATGACCGGAACTGTTGCACAACTTACCAGGGAAACAAATGAATTCCTTATGATCACAACCATGCAACCAACATCCATGGAGGTGCAGGCTGGTGAGAATGTTACTTGGCACAATCTCCAGCGTCCTAAAAAGCCGATAGTGGTAATAAGCAAGGAGAACCTGTGGGAACCTCAGACCATCTATTATGGGAAGACCTTCAGCTATACTTTCGAAACAGCCGGAAATTACACTTTCATGCTTGAAGGTACCAATATAACAGGTACTGTAGTTGTTACAGAGCTTTCCATGGCAAGCGTGCCGGAATCGACGGACGAGGCAGTCACACCTTCTGGACCTGTACCAGGTCCGGTGATGGTTCCAAATGAGACAAGGGAGCAACTAACGGAAAAGGCCGGGGAAATGTCGCAGGTTGTCACCCAGACAAATGAATTCCTTATGATCATAACCCTGGAACCCGCATCAATGGAAATTGGGGCGGGAGAACCTGTGACATGGAGAAATCTTCAGCGCCCAAAAAAGCCTATCGTGGTGGTGAGCAAGGAGGACCTGTGGGAGCCTCAGACCATTTATTATGGTAAGACCTTCAGTTACACATTCGATAAGCCAGGTACGTATACTTTCGTGCTGGAGGGTAATGGGATATCAGGTACTATTGTAGTAACATGAGTGCATTTTCCCCTTCAGGGGAAATGCAACTTCTTAACCTTTTAGCTGCCTATCAGGCGGATGATCATATAAAGAACAAACAGGACGAGTGCACCTACAAGCCAGAATTTAATTGTTTCTGACATGGGTATCCGCAGATTGGCATTTTTTCCTTCCATCTCAATATAGGAAGATATACCTGCCTTATCTGTCCTCTTCATGATCTTTTCGTTACTATCGGCTGAAATCTGGCTTTCTGCCTGATCTTTGTCGAAAGCCGGGTCTACATCCTGCTGTCCTATTGTTCTATCACTTTCTGGCTCGGTAAACTGCGCAGGCAAGGCATTGTCCTGCAGCCCTTCAGATATGTTTTCCTCCACCTCGTCACCTTTACCAGGGACAACCTCTACGGCAAGATCTTCGGAACCTATCACTTCTGAATATATAAAAGGTTCAGGGTTCACTTCAATGATCTCATTTTCCTCTTCAGGCACTGTAGTTTCGTTTGTTCTCATGTTGCTGAATAAAGATTCTTCTCCCAGCGGGGGAGTGAAGGATACTACCTCTTCAGCTTCTTCAAATGTTTTTGATTCCGTCTCCTCTGCAGAGGGAGCGGGTGAATGTTCAGTTTCATCTTCCGTATATTGTATATTTTCCTGAATATATTCTGTTTCTTCTTTCACGGTATCAGGTGCAAAAACCCTGTTTTCTTCCTCAGGAGAGCTCGTCTTTTTTAGAGGAATATCCAGTGAAGGGTTAAGAAAAGTGGCTTTATCATAGCATTTCTTTGCCTCGTCGAACTTCCCCATACTTTCAAGGATCTTTCCTTTTTTTACCCATCCACTGACATTATTTGGTTCCAGTTCCAGAGAACGGGTGAAATAGTCCAGTTTCTTTTCCGGGTCCTGGCTTTTGATCCCCATATTAAACCAGTTCTCTGCTTCCTTTTGTTTTTTCTTGGATTTCACATCGTCCATCAAGCCCATAAGCACACCTCATTTTTTTATTAACAAACCAAACATCTTACATCCTTACAACTAATCAGATCCATTGGTATATATAATACACTAAAATGTAAGCATCAATGACGATTGTTCAACAATGTATCTTTATCAGAACAACTTCTTTTGTCCTGAAGGACCTCTTGCATATTTTCCAAATTCACTGCCCACTAGCTCTTTTCCATTGAATACCGGTCCGTCCTTGCACACTCTAACACCAGCGTCGTCCATACAGCATGCGCCACAGACCCCGATACCACATTTGAAATATCTGTGAAGGCTGAACTCTGTGCGTTCCAATGCGTTTTCCCGCTCAAGTATCCCAAAGACCCTTTTCATCATCATTTCCGGGCCGCAGGTATATATTCTGTCATATTCTGAGATGTCAAGTTCACCAAGTACATCTGTCACAAAGCCGCATCGGTGTGCAGAACCATCATCTGTGGTTATATAGACCTGTCCGCATTGCAGGAACCTTTCCATGAACAACAGCTCATTGACGTTCCTGGCTCCCAGAATGGTGGTTACCTGAGAACATGTGGAAAATGATTTTTCAGCAAGTGGCGCCAGAGGTGCTGCTCCAACTCCTCCTGCAATGAGCAATATATGTTCTCCGTTTTCTGGGAGTGTGAATCCTCTTCCAAACGGTCCTCTCAATCCCACAGATCCACCTTCTTCAATTTCGAACAAACGTGATGTGGCATCACCGACCTTCTGTACCGTAACGGCATTTTTGTAGGACAGTGTCATAGGGATCTCATCCACGCCTCTTATCCATACCATGACGAACTGACCGATCATAACATCTTCGAACGAGCGATCGAAAAAGAATGTGCGTGTGGAGGGGGTTTCATCCACTATTCTTACAATATTAGCATTCAATGGAAGCATCAGAACCTCTCGTGCGCAATTCCGGTGATATCTTCGATCTTCGTATAGCCGTGCTCTTTCAGGAACCTGTTGATACCTGCAGTTATGTCGGAGAATACATTCATTCCCTCATAGACCCCGGAGCCTATTTGTACGGCACAGGCACCTGCCATGATCATTTCCACTGCATGTTTCCAGGTTGATATGCCTCCTACTCCTATTATCGGTATATCCAGGTTCGCATAGAGGTCATAAACACATTTTACAGCAACAGGGCGTATTGCTTCTCCGGAAAGACCACCGAAGCGGTTGCCAAGTACAGGATAACCTGAATGTATATCTATTGCCATACCGCGTACGGTGTTGATGGCCACCAATGCATCTGCTCCTCCTGCCTGAGCTGCCTTACCTATTGTAACGATGTCTGTAACGTTTGGTGTAAGTTTTACCCATACCGGGATATCAGTAACTTCACATATAGCTGAAGTAACCGCTTTTACCATTGCCGGATCTGTGCCAACAGATGCGCCATATCCCATGGCATGAGGACAACTGACATTAAGTTCAAATGCATCAGGTTTCCCTGATATCAGTCCTTCTGCGACCATGCGGAACTCTTCAGGATTGCCACCAAAAATACTTGCTATTACGGGAACTCCAGCTTTATCCTTTGCTTTTTCTAGTTCCGGTAAAAAGGATTCATAGGAGGGATTTGGCAAACCCATGGCGTTCAGGTATCCACATTCAAGCTTCACCATACTTGGATTGCTATGTCCTTCCTTGGGTTGTGGTCCGATTGACTTTGTTACCACTGCCCCTGCCCCTTCACGAGCCATCCGGATAAGGGAAGCACCTGTAGTGCCCATGATGCCCGCAGCAAGTATTGTCGGATTCTTTAAGTGCAGACCTGTGATGTTCATCATGGAAAACCTCTTAAAAGTTCTAGATACTCACTTGTTGATCCTGAGTTTGGAAACCGCTTCTTTCACGAGGTCTTTGCCGCCCATAGCTACTAGCTCCTTGCCAAGTCTGGAGGCATGGTTGTGGTAATCTTCAAGAGGAATTACCTCCTCGATACGGACCTGGCGGGTCCCATCAAGGGAAAGGACCTCTGCAAGTACTTTTACCTCATCATTGTTAATGAACTGTGAAAAGGAGCCTATGGGGGCTGTGCATCCACCCTCCACGTCTTTTATCACAATGCGTTCGATTTCAGTGGCGATACGGGTCTGAGCGTGATTAAGCTGAGAGGTAACTGTTTCTGCTTCCGAGCCTGCAGGTGTCACAACAGCTATGGTTCCCTGGTTGGCAGAAGGACAGAACCTTTCAGTGTCGAGACGTTCCACATCCAGCTCCCATTTCATGCGCTGTAAACCCGCTTCTGCGAGCATGATCCCATCGTAATGGCCATCCTCAAGTTTTTTCATGCGGGTGTTGATATTACCCCTGAGGTCTTTTATGTGCAGATCTGGCCTGTATCTTAAAAGCTGAGCTCTCCGGCGCATGGAAGTGGTACCGATCACTGCACCTTTTGGCAGATCATCCAACTTTGCTCCGTCCCTTGTCAGTAATACATCATGGGGAGAATCCCTCTCAAGGACAGCAGAAGTTGTAAGTTCTTTTGGCCTGACAGTTGGCAGGTCTTTCATTGAATGCACTGCTATCTCAATGAACCCTTCCACCATCCTGTCATCCAGCTCACGCACAAAGGCACCAACACCTGCCACTTCATGCAGGGGCCGGTCAGTGAACCTGTCACCAGTGGTCTTTATGATCTTACGGCTTGTTTCAATACCCCTGTCTGCCAGCATCCTGGCAACGATATCTGCCTGTGCAAGAGCAAGAGCACTGCCTCGTGTTCCTATTATCATGTTAGTGCAACCTTATTTGAGATTTGCTTGATATGCAGCCAGCAGCCTTTCCATGTCCTCTTCCAAATGTGCAGTGCAGAGGAAATTTGTCTCGAACTGTGATGGAGGCAGAAATATCCCGCTTTCCAGCATCCTGAAGAAGAATTTCAGATAACCTTCTTTGTCACATCTAAGGACTTCCTGATAGTTGCGGGGTCTGTTTCCAAAGAACACCTTGAACATCGAGGATACACCACACACATTGTAGTTAAGATCCAGATCTTCCACGATATCGGTGATGCCAGCACGCAGTTTGTCTCCGGTGGCATTTAGTTTCTTCTGCACATTCTCTTCTTCCAGTATATCAAGAACAGTAATTCCTGCAGCTACGGATGTGGGGCTGCCGCTATATGTGCCAGCCTGGTATACGCCACCAGAGGGGGCTACCATTTCCATGATCTCTCTTTTTCCTCCGAACACTCCTATGGGCATTCCACCGCCTATGATCTTACCTAAGGTGGTCATATCCGGAGTGACCCCGTAGTATTCCTGGGCTCCACCCATAGCCATGCGGAATCCTGTGATCACTTCATCAAAAATGAGCACTACATCGTTCTCTTCTGTGATCTTGCGCACTTCCCGGAGGTAACCGTCGTCCGGAAGTATCGGACCAACGTTACCCATCACAGGCTCCAGTATGAAAGCTGCAATATCTTTTCCGTACTTTTCCATGACCTGTGTGAGTGCCTCTATATCGTTGAAAGGCACCTGCAATGTATTCTTTGTGAAGTCTTCAGGCACTCCCAGAGAGTCAGGTTTTCCCAGGGTGGTAGCACCTGAACCGGCTTTAACGAGTACTGCATCATGAGCTCCATGGAAACCGCCTTCTATTTTGATGAACTTGTTCCTGCCGGTAAAACCACGTGCAACACGCAGCGCGCTCATAGTAGCCTCAGTACCGGTGGAAACGAACCTTACCATATCTATGCTGGGGTACATCCCTGCTATCCTTTCGGCGAGCTTGATCTCCAGTTCGGTGGGAGTGCCGTACAACCAGCCCTTATCAAGCTGTTCGATGATGGTTTGCTTTATTTTTTGGTTGGCATGTCCCAGTATCTTTGGGCCGTATGCAAGGCAGAAATCTATATACTCATTGCCATCAGCGTCGGTTATCTTTGATCCCGAGGCGGATGCTGTATAAAATGGAAAGGGTTTAATGGCCCTGACAGGACTGCTTACTCCACCTGGTATTAGTTTCCGTGCTTTTTCATATAATTTCTCTGATCTTGTCAATTCCATTAACATCACCATTCTATTACTTTAACATCCTTGCAAGGTCCTTAGCAAAATAGGTCAGTATCATATCCGCTCCTGCTCTCTTGATGGAAAGCAGGGATTCATACATGACCTTATTCTCATCCAGCCAGCCCAAACGTGCAGCAGCTTTCAGCATTGCGAACTCCCCGCTGACATTGTATGCAGCAGTGGGCATTTTGAACTCTGTCTTGATGCGATAGAGTACGTCAAGGTAAGGAAGGGCGGGTTTTACCATAATAACATCAGCTCCTTCCAATATATCCAGTTCTGCTTCCCTTATCGCTTCATCAGAATTTGCAGGGTCCATCTGGTAACTGGAACGGTCGCCAAACGAATATCCGGAATCTGCTGCTTCCCTGAAAGGTCCGTAAAAAGCAGAAGAATATTTCGCCGCATATGACATTATAGGCACGTCCTTGCAGTTACTTTTGTCAAGTGCATCTCTTATCGCAGTTATCATCCCATCCATCATTCCGGAAGGAGCTACCATATCTGCTCCGGCCAGTGCATGGCTTACTGCAGTTTTTCCAAGCAGAGGAAGCGTGGGATCGTTCAATATCTGTTCATGTTCCATATCAACTACGCCACAATGGCCATGACTTGTATATTCGCACAGGCACACATCTGTTATAACATACATGTCCTTTCCAAGCTCGCTCTTTATCTCACGCACCGCTCGCTGTACTACATCATCCTGGCCCCATGCGCTGCTTCCTTCCTCATCTTTTGTGGAAGGTATCCCAAAGAGTATAACGGCAGGAATCCCCAGGTCTGCAGCTTCTTTAACATCGTCTGCTGCCATCTCAACAGGAAGCCGGGAGATTCCCGGCATTGAGGACATTGCCAGTGGTGAATCGATATTTTCGTCCACGAACATGGGGTAGATAAGGTCATCGACCGAAATTGAGGTCTCACGGACCATATCTCTTATCTTGCCGCTTCTTAGCCTTCTCATCCTAACCTGTGGGAACATTTGATCACTTCTGTTATTTGCATTTATTTTTATTCTTTTCCGGGATCTTATCAATATTGAATAACCTTGAGACCACATCCAGCAGCTCATCATCGTTCATTTCTGCAGCGTTGCGCAGTACTTTTGTAGGCTCTGCCAATATCTTATTGACAATTGAATGTGTAAGGTCATCCAGCACTTTGTTCTCTATCTCACCAATGGTGTGGTAGGCGCGCAGTTTAGTTACTGCACGTTCTTTTTCCTGCTTTCTTACATTATACACATTGGCATAAATGGCAGAAACTATGTGGTCGGCTTTCTGCTGCTTGTACTGTTTCAGAAGCAAGCACATCTCCTCATCAACTATTTTTTCTGCCTTCTTCGCTTCTTCCTTGCGTTGTGCAAGATTCCTTTCGTTTATGATCCTTAGATTATCGATATTGTAGAGTTTGACATGCTCTATCTCTGCAACACTAGATTCAATATCTCTCGGGTTGGCGATATCGATGAGAAGTAGGTCCCTTTCCCGGTCTTTCATGATCTCTTCTATCAATGATCTTTTAAGTACATAGTGCGGTGCTGATGTGGCACTGATAACTACATCTGCCTTGCGTACATTTTCGGCCAGGTTCTCAAAACGCACTGCATGGCCTCCCATGCTATTGGCCAGATCTCGGGCTTTTTCAAAAGTACGGTTCGCTATATATATCAGGTCCATATCTCTATGGGCAAGCGCCCTGGTCACAAGAGTTCCCATCTCCCCGGTGCCTATCACGAGGATCATTTTTCCTTCCAGGCCTCCAAGCACCATTTCAGCCAGATCGACTGCAGCTGAGCCAATAGATACCGCACCTCTGTTCACTTCCGTTTCCGTGCGGACGCGCTTACCTACCTGTATGGCTTTGCTGAAGGCCGTATCAAGCATTCTTTCGGTCGTACCTATTTTTTTTGCTAGCAGGTACATATCTCTTATCTGGCCAAGGATCTGGTCCTCACCGACTATCATGGATTCCAGTCCGCAAGCCAGCCGAAGCAGGTGTAAGAGTGATTCGTTGTGGTCCAGGAACTCGACCACCTGTAAGGGAAAAGCCATACTTTTTGCAAAATTGAACAGCACACTGCTGCCTTTCGGGGAAACCACATATATCTCTATACGGTTACAGGTCTTCATTACCACACATTCGTGGACGAACTCATTGGAATAAAGGTTCCTGAGCACTTCTTCAAGGTCACCGTTCCAGGACCTTTCCATTTCTTCGATACTGGCTTTGGAATGGGTTATCACCATGCTGTTTATCTCAGTCAATGTGTACCTCCATCGTTGCTAATGGGCGGCTCCATTTCTGAGATATGGGAGTGTGGTTCCATGATATCAATCTTTCTTATTGATTTGTTCCTGTACTATATCATATGCTCTCTTATACGCTTTTTCGTATGATCCAGCGATATCTTCCCAGACCATCGGATCTTCCAGTACTTTCCAGAGGATCGATCTGCGATGCTTTTGTTCTTCCACATGTTCCTTTAGGTAGTTTCTGATATCGTTCTGCAGTATTATCATCTGTTCGTATTCGGGGGTAATGACCTTTTCGATTTTCTGACGGACATATCTTGAAAAAGCCGGGCTTGAACCAGTAGTGGAAATACCTATTACAAGATCTCCTCTATGGATCACAGCTGGTATCGTAATTTCGCCTATGATGTCTACCTGATTTGTCAATATGTTCAGGGACCTTGCAATGGATGTGATCCTATCGTTTATTTGTCTGTTACTGGTTGCAGGTATAACTAGAAAAGAGCCGCTTATCAGCTCTATGATATCTTTGTCCGAAAGCGTGCCTGCATCCGCTCGTATCAGGGTTACAAGATCTTGATCGTGGAGTTCACTGAGTCTGTGAGAGAAATTTCTGCTGACCACAATCGTATTTGCATATTCGCTGAACAATTCTGCCTTTCTTTCCCCTACGGAGCCTCCGCCAAAGATCACCACTGTTCTGCCGTGCAGGTCGACCATCAGCGGAAGAAATCGTTTGTTCTCTGGCATGTTATTCTCCTATTTTATACCGGGATCTATGATGTTACTAAAGTCTTATGCCAATCTTCTTAAATTCTTTTTCACTGAACATGACCTTATAGTCATCTATCCCTGTAAGCTTTGATATTTCTTCGGCAATGGCCAGGCAGTCATCACGGGAATACGAATGGACCATTGTGAAAATATTGTACGGCCAGCCCGGATGACGGGGGCGGGCATAACAATGTGTCACATCATCTATGGTTGCCATTAGTCTACCCACATCTTCTGCATCTTCATCGGGAACGTTCCAGACGCACATTGCATTAGCAATGATGCCGATATCCCGATGTCCTATGGAGGCGCCGAATCTTCTGATAATACCCAGCTCTTTCATCAACTTGATCTGCTTAACAACTTCTTCCTCGGTTATGTCAAGCTGTTGTGAAATATCTTGATAAGGTGATGAAGTGATGGGTATACCTTCCTGTGTCAGGATAAGTATCTGTTTTTGAATATCTGTCATTTCCATAGTATCACTTTATCTTGAACTTAACTCCTATTTTGAACAGCTGGGTGGTTGGCAGGTCCATCATTGGGCATTGGATCTCCTGCCTCAGTTCCTCGAGTATTTCCTGCAGGCGTTCACTGCTGGATGCGGAGAGTGTGAACCATACATTGTAATCCCCGGGGCGCAGGTAGTTGTGTGATACTTCAGGATAGGAATTTATTAGTTCTGCAATGTGTTCTATTTTCTCTTCCGGGGCTTTCAACGCAACAAGCGTACCTACACGACCGGTCTCTTTACTGTTTATAATAGGTCCTATACGCCTTACAGCTCCTTCGTCCAGAAGGCGTTGCATGCGTTTGATCACTTCGTCCTCAGAGATCCCTGTCTTATCTGCCAGTATCCTGAAAGGGTGTGCATCAAGTGGAAAATCCAGTTGTACAAGATTGAGCAGTTTCTTATCTGTTTCATCTAGCCGGATCATGTGAGTCCTCGTTTTTGGGTATGTAAATACAGTATGGTTCTTCGGCGAGGTAGTCTCCAGTAGCTGCATAAGCTCGTGCCCGGCACCCTGCGCATACATTCTTGAATTCGCATCTGCCACATTTGCCTTTCAATTTTGAAGTATCTCTCAGGTCTTTGAATACCTGTGCATCTGTCCAGATTTCCCTGAAGGGCTGCTGCCTTATGTTACCTGCAAGCACTGGAAGGTATCCGCAGGGATACACATCACCTGTACTGGAAACAAAGCAAAAACCGGTGCCTCCAAGACAACCTTTTGTCATTGCCTCGTATCCATGCGTTTTGATCGAGACCTCAATACCCTCTTTCCTGGCACGCTGGCGCATTATACGGAAATAATGAGGTGCACATGTTGCCTTCAACTGGATAGGTGTTGTTTTTTGCTGGTCATAGAACCAGTTAAGGACACGCTCATACTCAACAGGCGGTATCTCTTCATTTTCCAGTTCTTTACCCCGGCCGGTGGGTACAAGCAAAAATATGTGTAAAGCCTCTGCACCGATATCCTCTGCCATTCTAAGGATATGGGGTATCTCATCAACATTCCTTTTTGTAACAGTAGTATTTATCTGGAATTCTATACCTGCTTTTTTAAGTGCTTCTATACCTCTCATGGAACCTTCAAAAGCACCCGGAACACAGCGGAAATCGTCATGTGAACTTGCAGTAGCGCCATCGAGACTTACGCTCACCCTTTTGATGCCTGCTTCAAGAAGCTGCTTTGCAACCTCTTCGGTGACAAGTGTACCATTTGTGGCAAGCACAACCCTTAGTCCCTTTTCGGTACCATAATGTGCTAGTTCGTAGACATCTCCTCTTACAAGAGGTTCACCACCGCTAAGGATCAAAATGGGATTGCCCATTTCCACTATCTCGTCTATGAAATGTTTCGCTTCCTTAGTGTCAAGCTCTCCTTCAGGTATCTGTGAAGTGGAGGACCCTCTGCAGTGTTTACAAGAAAGGTTACAGCCAGCGGTCAGTTCCCACGCAATTAATCTGGGAGGTTTGAAAGAAGGCTCGATATTTTGTTCCATATTGATCTCAAAGATTTCATTTATTTTCAGCATTAAATCCATAAATTTAAGTGCCTGTCTTTAGCACTTCCATATCTTATGACAATCGACTTAAATAGGATGTGTCTATACTCACTAACCCATATTAATAATTAGTTGTGTTGCTTAAAGACGCGGACATGTAACTATGAAGTATGGGCATTTGTTCACAGATGATCAGCATGCAATAAAGGTGTTAATGTGGAAGCTTTCGTTGTTGCCTTCTTTATAACCTGGATAGTTATACTTTTATATATCCTTCGCATGATTAGGACTTATTCCCATTTGCAACGTGAGATAAACATACTTAAGAAAGTGGGCAGGAATTGAGTTAGGTATGGAAAAACAGCAAAAAACCATTGTAGCTATCCTGTTCGTGACATTGGTTGCGGTAATTGGTCTGTGGGGAGTTGATTTTTCCCAGGGTTACTCAATGGTATCCGAATTGACAAATGATCCCCAATCACATATAGGGAATGAGGTCAATACCATGGGCAACATAAAGAACGGGACTTTACAGGTAGCACCAGGCATTATTACTTTTTTACTGGTAGATGTGGAGGATCATGTTTCTGAGATCCAGGTAGAGTATACCGGTGATTTGCCTGCAAGCTTTGCTGAAGGGCAGGGTATCAGTCTGAGCGGGACCATGGTTTCTGCTCAGAAGATAGAAGCGCACCAGATAGTGATGGGATGCCCATCTAAATATACTGGGTAATGTTATTTGAATGGGCAAAGCAAGATAGCGGATATGGTAAAATTATGATGAGAGTCGAGGATTTTGAGGAGTACAGGCAGATCAATCTAGCACTTGCCGGTCTTATCCACAAGATGGATGAGTCTTCTCAGATGAAGAAGATTTTAAATCACGTGTGCAGTTCTGGTGGAAAAAAAATAAGACCTCTCATCCTAATGCTTTCCACAGAAGTATGTGGCGGAGATATGAATAAGAGTATCGATGCTGCACTGGCCATTGAGCTGATACATTCAGCTTCTCTGATCCACGATGATCTTCTTGATGGTGGTATCCTAAGAAGGGGAATGCCTTCGGCCCATGAGAAATATGGAGTTGCAGCGGCACTTCTTTGTGGTGATTTTCTCATCTCTAAGGCGATAACACTCATCTCTTCCTATGGGCATGATGCAGTCTATGAGTTCGGAAGTGCAGGAATGTACATGGCTGAAGGGGAAACGATAGATATAAAAAGTGTGAACGAGGAATTCAGGCAGAAGAACTATTTCGATTGCATTAATAAAAAAACAGCTTCTCTTTTTGCATCCAGTGCAGCGATAGGAGCATATATCGCAGGATGCAGTAAGGATGAAGCTTTGCGATTCCATGCATTCGGAGAGAATGTGGGCATAGCATACCAGATAGTTGATGATCTTCTGGAGTTCCTTGAAGAACTTGAAGACAAAAAGTCCACACAAGAATCAGTTACATTACCTCAGATATTCAATCGTGCTCTGGGACGTGAAGAGGCAGTAAAAAGGACCATTGCAGAGGTTTACAGGTATGTGGGTTTTGCCAAAGACCTGTTAAGCACTTTCAGGCCATGTCCTGCAAGGGAAAAATTGCTGCTGATAACTGATTATATAACAGTTGACCTGCTCCCGGGCAAGATATGAAATCTCCTATTAATTTAAATTTCAGGTGAATGGATGCGAGTATACGATAGATCGGTTATCAGAATAGATGCTGGTATCGAGAATGGGAAAGTAGTGCTTGAAAGTGAAGGGCCATTAAATCCTATTGCTAAACCAATTATCAGCAGGATCAATGGTATCTTTCAGGAAGAGAAGCCTATATATGCAGATGATGAGAATATCGTTTTTTCAACGTGGGTCCCCCCTGTACCGGGTGATGTGTTCAACAGGCTCATCAGTGCAGAAATAAGCTCTATTCTCAAAAAAAGGGTTCCGGATCAGTTTTCCATTGGCATCACTTCCAGGTGCCCTAATAATTGCATACACTGTGGGGCTGCTGATATCGTTACAAAGACCGAACTTACCATCGAGCAGATCAACTGTACAGTATCGCAGGCTATTGAACTTGGTTCTTACCATATTTCCATTGATGGTGGTGAGACCATGATGCGCAATGATCTCCCTGAAATGGTAAAGGCCGTGGACAAGAACAAAGCTATTGTTACCTGCTTTACTTCCGGTTTCAGGCTTACAGAAGAAAGGGCGAAGGATCTGAAGGCTGCTGGTCTTTATGCCACGCATATAAGTATTGATAGTCCCCGGGAAGAGGAACATGACCGGGTTAGAGGGCGTGAGGGAGCTTTTAAGGACAGTTTAGATGGAATTAAGAATACTCTGGAAGCAGGCATGTTAGCTGATATGTTCGTAGTTGTTTCACCTCACAACATCGATGAACTTGAGGATTTCTACGGGCTTGCTGAAAACCTGGGCATGCATGAATTGTCCATCTATGAGATCGTTGCAGTTGGGCGTTGGCTGGAACACGAGGATGAGGTCATTTCAGACTCAGATGTGAAGATGCTGGGAAGGTTCCAGAAGGAAAAGAACACAAAGCCAAGTGGTCCAAGAGTGACAGCTCTTCCATATTTCATGGGACCTGATCAGTTCGGTTGTTTCGCTGGCAGAAGATGGATGCATGTCACAGCGGGAGGAGATGTTCTTCCCTGTGCTTATACTCCTTTCTCTTTTGGGAATATAGCGGAGGAAGGGCTGGATACTATCTGGAAGCGGATGGGGCAACATGAAGCGTACAGGAAGAATGCAGATTTTTGCAGGATGCGGGACCAGAGGTTCAGGCAAAAATACATTCATGTTATCCCCAAAGATGCCTCATTGCCATTACGGCTTGATAGGCCTTAACAGAAAAAGGATGTTGTCCATTACATTGGGATATCATCCTCTGATATCTTTTTGTACTTCAATATTGCACAATATATATGAATTGAATTATATAATATTTAAGTTTGGTGGGGCTCATGAAACCGAATACTTTATATTCAAAGTTACAATTACAGTGGGTATCTTATCACATCAAGCGAATTAGTAATCACCTTTGCATGAGGATTATGCATGGCCAAAGATAAAATCTTATCAGAAATCAAACAAGCAGAAACCAATGCGCGGGATATGGTGGACGGTGCCATTAAGGAGAAGAATGATCGCATTTCCAAAGCCCGTGTTGAGGCCAGAGAGATTATAAAACAGGCTGAGGTGGATGCTCATAAGTCGGCTCAGAGCACTCTCAGATCTGCAGAACATGAGCTTGCTTCCGAAAAGCAGAAAATCATCGAACAAGGTAAAGAGGAAGCAAACATTGTAGCTAAGAATGCAAAGGCAAAAGTCGATCAGGCAGTAGAGAACCTCATAAAAGAATTTGAGAGGGCGGTCCATGCTTAAGCCAAGACAAATGAGTCGTGCTTTAATTATTGGCCACAAGGATCTTCTTGAAGAAACCATTGAGGTCCTTCATCAAACAAATCTGTTCCAGATAGAGGACTATATTGAGGACGATTCAGGTCTTAAGATCGGCAAGCCCTTTGGTGATGTAGATTCTATTTCTAAGACATTGATCAAGATTCGATCTATAGCCAGCTTCCTTGAAGTTAAGAACGAACCTTCTAAAAAACAACAGGCTTCCACTCTTTTGCATGACCTCGATCCCACTCTTGAAGTTTTGGACAAGGAAGTTTCTGCAAGGATCGAACGGAAGAATGGATTGGAAGCAAGGACCAAGGAGATCGAATCCCTCAAGAAAGATCTGTTGCCTTTTGTAGATATTCCGCTTGATCTTGCTCTATATCGAGGGTATGACAGCTTGGCAGTATTTTCTGGTGTTGTGAAGGGAAATATTGAAACTGAGATATCAAGCATAACTGGATCCTATGAATTGTATTCAAACTCTAAATCAGGAACTATTGTGCTCTTTGTGCCTAAAAAGTATGCAGAAGATATTTCTAAGGTTCTTCCCGATTTTGAGTACAGGGAACTTAAAGTTCCTGATCAGCAAGGTATGCCGGCGGAAATCTTCTCTAAAATAGATGCAGAGAGGACAGACCTTCTCAAGCAGATAGAAGGAATAGATGCAGATATCACAGCGCTTAAGGATAAATATAAAGACTTCATCCTGGCAAGTAATGAGGTGCTCTCTATCAAGGCAGATAAATCTGAAGCTCCCCTGCATATTGCCACATCTGAAAGCACTTTCCTTATAGAGGGCTGGGTTCCTTCTGACAGTTATAATAAACTTGAAAGAGCTGTTTCCAGAACAACCCAGAATCGTGTGTTCGTAACGCAGCAGGAGATCGAGCATGAACAGGAACCAATTGTTCCTGTAGAGTACGATAATCCCAAGATCGTCAGACCTTTGCAGGAGATCATGAACCTGTATGCACGTCCCAGATATAAGGAATTAGATCCTACTAGTCTCATATTCATCACTTTCCCATTGTTCTACGGAATGATCCTTGGTGACATTGGTTATGCCTTTATCCTGATGGCACTTGCTTTTATCATCAAGAAAGCAGTAAAATCTGATGCAGTAAAGCCTCTCATGGACATACTGATCTACTGTCAGATCTCGACGTTGATCTTTGGTGTCCTTTATGGCGAATTCCTCGGATTCCCTCTTGCGGGTATCGTATCTCACGGGGAGATCGAGGCTGGTCTGATCCCTGGTTTTAATACCATCGACCTGTTTGCTTCTCCTGTAGGCGGAGAGATGATCACTTATCCCATACACAGGACTCATCTCGTAATGACAATGATCGTACTTACTGCATTGATAGGTGTGATCCACATTAATATAGGATACATCCTGGGATTCATAAACGAGAACAGAAAACATGGTTTTTCCGCAGCTTTTATGGAGAAGGGCAGCTGGATGGTAATTGAGCTTGGAATACTGCTCGGAGCTCTTGGATATACCGGAGTTCTGCCATCTGCAATGGTATATGCAGGTATAATTGTATTCCTTGTAGGTTTTGTGATGTTGCTCAAAGGCGAAGGTATCAAGGGACCTGTGGAATTACCGTCCTTACTTAGTAACTCTTTATCCTACACTCGTTTGATAGCTGTAGGATTATCTTCTATCTATATTGCATCAACTGTCAACATGATCGCATTTGAGATGATGTGGCCTGAGAAATTCGGACCCATGACGGTGGGTGCAATACTTGTATTCATATTCGGGCATGCTTTAAACACTGTCCTGAGTATTATTGCCCCCGGACTGCACGCTTTGAGATTGCAGTACGTAGAATTCTTCGGAAAGTTCTACGAGGGAGGCGGACGTAAATATGATCCATTTGGATATATAAGAAAATACACGGAGGAATAATTTAATGGCAGTAGAAACAGCAGCAGCAGTAATGGACCCAGCAGGGTTGAAGGCAATTGGTGCAGGACTTGCAGTAGGTCTTACAGGAATAGCATCAGGTATAGCGGAAAAAGATATCGGTAGTGCAGCCGTAGGCGCAATGGCAGAGAACGAGGCACTCTTTGGTAAGGGTCTTATATTGACCGTTATCCCAGAAACCATCGTTATCTTTGGTCTGGTAGTTGCACTGCTGATCAGCTAAGCCGATTTAAGAGCACATTTGCTCTTAAATTCTTTAAAGGTGTTGAGCATGGGACTTGAAACTGTTGTTAAAGATATCATGGATGCTGCCAATGCTGAGGTGTCCAGAATAAAAGCGGAGACCGATGCTGAAGTCTTGCATATTATCGAGGAAGCTAAAGACGAAGCTAAGCGCATCATGGGCGAAAGTCTTGCAAAAGCTGAAGATGATATCAAAAGGATGAAGCAGCAAGAGATATCAAGTGCAAATCTTGAAGTGAAACGCACTTTGCTCAATGCACGCAAGGGAACACTTGAAGAAGTTTATGATCGTTCCTTTGAAGTAATTTCTTCATTACCGGAAGCTAAGGATAAGGAATTGTTGAAAATTATCCTTATGAACAATGAATCTAAAGGTAAGAGGATTTACTCCAATGCGAAATCAGAAAAACTCGTAAGGGAACTATCCTCACTGGAATATGCCGGTAACATTAATTGTGCAGGTGGTGTGGTCATAGAGAACGAGGATGGAACCATCCGTCTAGATTATACCTATGATGTGATCCTGAAAAGCGTGAACGAGCAGTTTTTGAAACAGACATCTGACATCTTATTCGGGTGATTCTTAAATGCGGCTGTTGCAGAGATTGAAGCGTGGGATGAATTCCCAGAAGTCACGGCCTCAAGGGCATTCCAACTATGCATACACTACGGCACGTGTACGTGCAATGAAAAGCAAGTTACTTCCCAGGGAAACATATCCGAGGCTAATGAACATGCAGATCGCTGAGATCACAAGGTTCATT
>CALBTS010000540.1 GCA_937968035.1 uncultured Methanomethylovorans sp. | reverse complement strand
GTTGTATATAAATATATTAAATGCCTTTAGGCAAATCTTAACCGGACACTAGTGGGTCCGTATGTATAATTATCACCATTAAAGTCATATAAAGCTCTAATCAAAATTCCACCATAAAATCCATTTGCACCAAACGTTAAATCAAATCCTGACCCATGAAAATACCATCTTTCTTTCTCTAACTGAAGTTTATGTCCATGTGTATATGCATCATTATGAGACTCACTTTTCAGATAGAATTCAATCTCAGCAATACGATACTTCTTGGATTCAATTTTAAGAATCCAATGATTCATTAAATCCTCAGCTATTCTTTTAAAATCGGAATCAAAATTATTTTCATTTATTGTCAGGTCAATTGCCATGAGTCTCTGTTTTTATGTGCCCTAACGGTAAATTGTATGAGTAGTGGCAGTTTGCGTGGTACTTTCCTGTCAAACCGCTACGCAGTTTGAGCGGGCTACAGAGCTTGATGTTTAGTACTTTCCCTGCCATTACTTATACAAAATGTTGGCGGGTCGTACTTTATTCTTCTTTATCATTGCTTCTCTATACTTTTTAATGAATCATTGTCAAAGATTAGTATAACTCTTTCAAGTCCAACAGTGTCTGAACCAAAGTCCATATATTCATAAAGTCTGTGGCTTTTTAGCAACTTTTCAATTTCATTTTTGGTTTGATTAGTTTGACTGATTATTCCAGTTATTGTTTCTAAATCTGATTCTGTATCGGAATATCCTTCTTTCATATAAGATATCGTAACACCTTGGTCAATTATTGAATAAAATCCAAAGAGTCCAGTTGCAATTAATAAAATAAAGCAAACCCAAAACGATATTTTCCATTTGTTTTTCATTCTTCTTCTTTTCCAAATATCACAGGTATAGTCCAAATTAGGTTAAAAGGTTTTCCGTGTCTGTATAAAATATCCCATTCAGGAATAGATTTCACAACACGGACAGCTTCTTTGTCTCTTTCATTGTCCCATCCTCGAACAACGTTGACACTATCAACTTTTCCGTCTTCTGTTACACTTAAAATCTGAACATATACTCGTGCTTTTTCAAACGGTTCACTGGTGATATTTGAATAGTTAATATTGTCTGTAATGTATTTTTTAAGTAATTCAGGATTCTCCGTGTATTTACTTTTTCTTGACTTTGAGTTATCGTAAATCTTTGTTTCAGTTAGAATACCTTTTTCAAATACAAATTCTTTCTCAAATTCATAAATCGAACCGTATCCCATATGTTCGTAATGGAGCAATTTTCCGTATGGATTTAAGATTGAATAACTATACCAGTCAGCAAAGATTTTACCATTGGTCTCTCTATCCTTGAAAATAAGTGATAAATCAATTGTAATTGAGTCACCTTGAATTTCAATTAAGTATAAACTGTCATTTTTTAGTTCCCAATATGCAATGTAACCTCTCCAACAAGCAGTTGAGTTGTAACCTATTTCAGAAAACAAACTATCTGGTCTTGAGTGATTTTCAAAATAGCTTTCAAGTGGATTTGCATAAATTGATAATGTATCACCTTCATAAATCAAGAAGTCAGGAATCTGAGCAGTTCCAAATGCTTTTTGATTTAATGAAATCAATGAAGTTAGAATCAATATGTATGTTAGTTTCTTCATCTTAGTATGCCCGCCAACGTTCGGCGGTATGTGCTGTTGCCGCCGGATCGGGGTGGCATGCGTTTTTGCAGGTTGTCTAGGCCATCTCAATCTTTCTCTTTATTACTAACGATCGTGACTGGCAAAAACCATGACACCACCTTGGGAGCCCACCGCAGCGGCGGTGGCAGCCTGGCCAGCTACCACATACCGCTATTTTATTACAAAACTGTCCTGCTGGCCAGAAGGCAATTGCATATACCGACCTGTTATGCTTAGGCCTTTATTGATAAAAACCGAGGTCCTTAAT
>CALBTS010000539.1 GCA_937968035.1 uncultured Methanomethylovorans sp. | reverse complement strand
ACCACCGAGATCTACACTCTTTCCCTACACGACGCTCTTCCGATCTGCGCTGAAGTTGATATTCTCCGGGAGCGAGGTCAACCATTCTGAGGCGAAATATTCTCTCCGCACAAAGCAGGCACCGAAAGGCGTAGACATCAAGTACTCGAAAGACGGCTCCATCCAGGGCTTCTATCTTAACGGACAAGCATATCTCGTAGAAGACGGCATAGAAGCGGGTAATGCCACGGGTGTAGTCATGCACGAGGTTGGTGTACATGCTGCCTCTCTTGGCCTTGATATGAAAGAGTTTGATGACATCCTCTCAAGTCTCCGGGAAAAATCTCTCGAACAATCAGAGGAAGGTGATGCAATCAGGGAGGCGGTCGCCGCAGTCCCAGCAGACACCAAGGCATCTGTCTATTGGCAGGAGGTAGCGGCATACCTTGTAGAGAAAAAGGGGAACGAAAAGCTCTCCATTGTCCAGAGGATTATTTCTTTTTTCAAGAAGCTTTTGTTCCGCGCAGGGCTTATCAGTGCAAACAGAATTTCTACTACGGACTTGGTTGCGTTTGCGAGAGCGGCTACCATTGGATATGCAGAGAGACAGACGCAGAAGAAGAGTGGCTTTGAGTATTCGAGGAAACCGAAAGATGAGTGGCTCAACTGGAAGCCCGACAAGGACAAGCATGGCAAGTTTATTGGTTTACCGACGTGGGTAGAGAACGATAAGGACTGGAACAAGCTCAGAACCAGACTCGAGAACTTGATGGATGAGGGGATGAGTGGACGATACTGGTATGAAAACTCAGCCAAAAAGGTTCTCGAAATATGTAATTATAACCATGAGTTAGCAGAAAAATTCATCAGGTTGCTGGCGATCTACTCTCCGCAGCAGCAGGTTGCGGGGAATACGACTCTCGCCGTAAAGGCTATGGTCCACTTCCTTAGCGGCAAACCTGCATCAACCTTCAAGGTCAGTACGTCACAAAGAGATGGCGATGCGATCAAGGTTCTGTATGAGAATAACCCGCACAGTGGCCGTAAAGTGGGCTCGTTCTACACCAATCTCATGCACTATCTCACAGAGAACTTTCCAGATAAATATCAGAACCTCATGACGGACATTGATGCTCTACAGACAATCAAGCATCCCGTCACAAATGACATGTGGATTCTTCGTGCGTTTGGGTATGAAAGAGACAGCGCTTCTGATGATAAGGGGCGTGGTAAGTACAGCGCAATGGAAAACACCATCAAACATATTGCGGCGCGATACAACCATAAGTTTGGGCTGAACGATAACGAGGCATGGCTACCCCATCAGGTACAGGCTGCGATCTGGACTGCTATAAAGACCAGGGCCGAGTTTGACTATGTAAAAGAGGCTACAGACAACGACTCTATTGCCAAGGGCCTGATTAAAGTCCTCGAGGAAAGGGTGGAAAAGGATGGCCGGGTTGTCAGAAAGCTTGAGCGTCCAGCCCCTGGCTCTAAGGAGGCATTCCTTCACATGCAGACGTGGGCAAAGAATGCTCTCGAGATGCCAACCACAAGGGAGGTCGTCGAGGCCGCTGAAGCTTTTGCGAAAGATTTCTCATCGTTCATTGAGCAGAGGACTGAGACCATAACTGTAGAAGCTAAACCCTCCGTCGATCTGGGCCATGAGATCAACAACGCAAGTTTTGAGGCGCTGGAAGAGTTCACATCGAAAGCGCACAAGCTTATCCTTGATGAGAACGGGGAAAATACTCTTGCCAAGATTATCGGCGTCCCATTTGCGGTATCGAGTTCCGGCGTTGGAACTTACCAGGGAGCTGCGACGCCCAACATAATTATCCAACTGTTACCCCCAAAGACAGATAAGGACTATGACCGAAATCTTGTAAACCAGTATGCCCGTGCATTGCAAAGGATTTTCAGACAGGATGCTGTCCCATGGTTCCGTGCAGACAGATATATTCACGAACTGAAATCCTACGATAAGGATAAGAGTTATCGTGTTGTAAAGAGATCTTCTGGTAGCTCGAAGCTTTTTGGAACTTATAAGGAAGCAATTGAGTACGCCATATCCAAATCGAGTGACCCCAAAAGTCCAAGCGAATATCAAAAAGATTTCTTGATTGTGGGTAGCAAATATGCTACAGGCGTAACTATCGAATTCAAGGAGCCGCTGACAAAAGACAGGATCGCCGATATAAAATCCAAGCTTGGTGCAGATTTTACCGTCTTGGATGAGTACCACATTGCAACCATTAACTTTCGGTCTGATTGGAAGGAGGATGCAGATACTGATGTTGGGATTCCATTTACTCCAGGCAATCTCCCATTCCCCAACTCGGCTGACCCTGACGAGAAGCTTCCCCTTGAAGACGAAGATTTTAAATTAAACATCGAACAAATTCTAAATGACAACTGGTCCGACTGGGCTGTATTCGATTTCTGTTACTTCGACGCAGAGGGAGAATACGGACCGGTCCATAACTGGGCGACGGACAGGGAGGGAAAAGAAATTGAAGAGGATTTCGCCAAATCACCCGATTTACAGCAAGCCGTTCATGATCTTTCCAGGAAGTATGACGCACTCCTTGAGGAATACTCAGGGGAAAACCTCAGAAAAAGAGAAGAGCAACTTGCCAGAAGAGATCCAGAAGTTCGTGGACGAAGGACTGCCGAAGGAAGTGGACGAGTCTTTCCGCGAGTAGTCGATAGGAAGGGCGGCAAAAAAACAATCCTCTACAGGTCTGACTCCGGGCGCGTTATCGGTGAGCTTATCATCGACATCAAGTCTAAGGAAATCGACAGTCTTAACATCGTAAGGGCCTATAGAGGAAGCGGATTCAGGCAGCAGATTTTAAAAGACGCCATTAGACAGGGTGCCAAGGATAGTACCGGTGCCGCTGATGATGGCGTTTTATTTTCCATGAAAAAGAATAATGATGGCCTCTTTGTGGACGAAAAGGATAACGTCCGCCTTGTCCATTTCGGCAAGGTAGGTGGGCTGTCCACCCTTGATCCAACGAAGCATGGAACTGGTGGGCGTGGTGCAGAGTCCCAAAGAAAGGTTGCCGACCCTACCAACTGGGTGGACAGAACCTACTTCGGCATTGCGGGTGGTGGCTACAGGAAAGAGGCTGTCATCAGTGGATCCCATCTGTATACTGCTGACATGAAGGTCACTGACCTGTACGATTTTAACAAGGATAAGGATAAACTTGTAAACAAAGCGAAAGATATCGTAAGCGAAAACCCTGACTTTAATCTCCTGAATGTTTATGAGAAGGCCATCAAGGATGCCGGTTATAAAGGATACTGGTCTGCAAGCAGGATGGGGCAAGTCGCTGCTGTCTTTACGGAAACGCCGGTTGAGTATTCTGGGCTGGACCCAAAGACAAGGCTACTTGACAATCCGGAGATAGGTAAGCAGGAAGCAGACGAAACGCCAGGCGCGGTTCCCAGCGTGGAGGAAAGGAAAGCCGGTGGCATGTCCATTGATGCGATCAAATCTCATCCTCGCCACAAGGGTGCGACCGTAAAGGAAAATAAGGACGGGTCTGTAACGGTCACGTTCAAGAACGGCAAGGGCTATACCGTCTTCAGCGTCGATCAGATATCACCCGATTCGGTCGCTGTAGAGGCAGCTACTGGCAGCAAGGAGCTTGGCAAGGGCAGGGCTATTGCCGGGTCGTTCGAGAGCGGCAGGCAAAGGATCACGCTATCCAAAATAGCCTCCGGCGGAACGCTTGACCATGAAATCTGGCATTGGTTAAAGGCTGGCGGTCTCGTCTATCCAACGGATATTGGTGCGATCCAAAGGGCGATGAGGGCAGAGGGTATCTCAATTCCAAGGGATCCAATTCGTGCAGAGGAGGTTGAGGCAGAGTGGATCAGATCACAGCTTGCGAATAGGGATGCCTCCAAAGGTGGAATGAAAGGTGTTCTCCAAAGGATCGTGGACCTGATCGATTCGTTGGTGAATATGTTCACGACTACCGCCCGTGGGGTCGTGAGGGGAATTGACGAGGGGAAGGTTCAATCAAGGAATCCATGGGCCAAAACGAAAGTTTTCCCCATCCAGGCAGACAGGTACTTGATGGCTGGGCCAAGAGCTAAGGCAGTAGGTGGGCTTGTCGCTGCGAAAAGATTACAGGCAGATGGGGCCTCAAGGACAGATATTTGGAAGGAAACAGGTTGGTGGGAGTACCCAGCAGGTTCAGGTCGGTGGAGACTTGAGATAGATGATTCTGGTGCAGACTATTTCGGCATACCAGAAGGCTCTAATGGTGAAGATCTAATCCTTAACGACATTCTTGACCACCCTGCCATATACAAGCAGTACCCCGGAATAAAAGAACTACCAGTTGAGTATGTATATTTCTCAAACAAAAAAAAGGTGGCGGCATACCGGCATGAAGATGGTGTAAGGAAAATTGTATTCTCTGACCGCTTCCTTAGCAAGTCAAGGGAAGAACAGAAACAAGCGCTATTACATGAGATGCAACATGCAATACAGGTTATGGAAGAGCCGATGGCGGACTTCTCATACGATTATAAGGATAAACCGGATTTTGATAATGAGGTAATGAAGCGGTTCGTCACATCCATGAAGGAATTTGGCGACCGCATGGGGATTAAAAACGCATCATCGCGTGACGTAATAAAGGCAGCGTGGGAGTCGAGAGAAAAGGTCAAGCCTGGGGCGCCAGATTGGGTTTCGCTAAAGCATGAGGCGATCAAGAAGGTTGCCGATGATGCGAGAGCAAGAGATCGGAAGAGCGTCGTGTAGGGAAAGAGTGTAGATCTCGGTGG
>CALBTS010000538.1 GCA_937968035.1 uncultured Methanomethylovorans sp. | reverse complement strand
TTCCTTGCCGTTGTAGAGGTAGGCGTTGCTGCGGGTGAAGGTCTTGCTGTCGTCGATTATGTCTTTGGTGGGTAAGGCTTTACCGATTTCTGTGAAGGCTTCGCCCGCTGCTTTAGCGGCAAACTCCATCGTCAAAGCCATCCCAAAAGGATAGTAGTCGCTGGCCTGGGTTTGAACTGCAAACCTACATGGCTCTTGGATATGGCTGAACGGCTGTCTTGTCATGTGTTGCAACAGAGTTTTGTTGGAGTAAAAGTAATGTATTTACATCACGTTGCAGAAGTTTCCAACAAGAAAATACGAAACGATCAGTTATCATGGGACGCCCAATATGTTCTCCTTATAGGTTTTACATCTACTTTATTTGCTGTGGATTCTCACCAACCTGACTCAAAAACCTTTCAAAAAAATAATCCAGTGTCTCTTCAGGTATATCAGAACTAACATTACCATTAGCATCTCTTGATTTAAATACAATGGAGGAAGAATAGCAGCCTTGTTCTGTGTTTGACAGAAAATTTGTTTTGATAAACAGTATTTTCGTTTTAAAATTTCGTTGAACAAATTCAAATTGAGTTTGGCTGCCATATGGCTTACTGCTAAGGAGATTAAAGCTTGAGTCGCTCTCATCCAATTCATAAAGAAAGTCCTGAGGTGAGGGTACAGAATCATTTATCTGCAGATAATTAACGCACAAAAGTTGATTGACTCTCAGAGTATCATTTAAATCCACAACATAACCAAACTTTTGGCTTAACGCTAGATTTGTATATATCTGTGTTTCAATTCCGTCGATAAAATAACCAGTTTGGGTTTGTTCATTGTCAGCTTTATTATTCTGCTGTTTAGTTTTAAGTAAATAGAAAAGGTAAATATTGACAATGATCAAGAAAACTATAGTTGAGATTAATAGTTTTTGCGTTTCGATTTTCATTTAGTACAATTTCTTTAACGTTCTTACATTTTTATTTTTTTCCAACTCTCTGACCGTTTTCAGCGAGTCTCTTAGTGTAGTAACTTGGGAACCAGTTGTAGAGCCACTCCTTCCAGTAGTTTTAAAGAACACCTCACATTTTCTTGAAGAATCAACTGCTTGCGTATTTACTTCTTTCGGTAGTTTGTTTTCTGGTTTTTCCTTGTTCTTCGAATCGACTTGTTTTGTTTCATTGTCAGATCGAATATTACTGATATTAAAGAAAGTGTTTATGGCATCTCTAATAAATTCAAGAAAGCGAGGAGCACCTTTTACACCAATATTTGGCAATAATCCATCTATATTGACAGTTTCTCCATCACCGGTTCTGCTCTCATTATTAGTGCCCACATCCTCTTCTGTTACCAAATGAAAGCCTCCTTGTTCAGTAGTCTTATTTCCATTTACAACTGTTTCATCCGAATTTACAGTTATAGGACCATTTTCAGTAATTACAACATCTCCATTTCTTACTTCTGAATCAGAGTTTACATTAACTGTATCTAATCCAAATGGGTCAATGAAAAGCATCGGATTGTTCAAGGCATAATTATAAGGAGTGAAATTGTAA
>CALBTS010000537.1 GCA_937968035.1 uncultured Methanomethylovorans sp. | reverse complement strand
AAAGGATCTACTTTTGCTTTCGAAATACCGGTCAAATAAATGGGATGTAATGAAATCATGGAATGAAGTAGTCTCTCCATAAATATTAAAATATACATGAATTAATAATAACATTTAAAAAACAATATATATGTCAATATCATATAGGTTTGTTATGTCCCAAAAACTAGGAATCCCATGGCTAAATATGATTCAATTTCATAAAGAAATTGTTCAAATGAGCCAGGATGATTTCTTTTCTCTCCCTTTGGAAATCCAAAATGATTCAAATAATTACCGTTGGACACTTCTGGACAAATTCACTGTTGAAGACATGGCAGGTCCATGGAAAATTTCGTCTGATTCTATCAGTAGTAAGTCGATATTCGAAGCTTTATCAAATAAGGGTTCTATTGAGGGCTATATGGGTGGTCCCTGCTGGATAGATTCAAGACAAGAAAAAAACTCAGTAACAGAATGTTTAAACCCGCTTTTTTACAGAAGCGTAAAGCTTGAAGTAGATGACGGAATTATTTGCATAACGCCTACTGAAGGAAATTGGGATATTTCCCCAATGATCTATAAAATTTTGGAGAAAAATGAGATTGAGCCAGAAACTTCACTTGAGGATAGTACACATGAGATTATTGAAAAGGCACATGTCCGAGCAAGTAAAAACAAGCAAGATCTTTCACAACACCTTTTTAAAGAGCTATTTAATTTTATCCCGGAATTAGAAAATATAGTAACTCTCAAAAATAATCAAAACTCAAAATCGAAAATCTCAAACAACCTGTGGACATTTTTCCTTCCTCCTAAATCCAGTTCTCTTTATACACATCATATTCTTCGGGATTATTCAGAACTTGAAAAGCAATTAAAAGAAAATCCCTCTGAAATTGGAGGCCTTAAATTACTTGAACAATGGAATTCCTCTCAGAAACTTGAGAGTTCAGAATTATTACCAATTATTCCTCTCAATGAATCACAAAGATTGGCAGTCTCAGAAATCCTTAAATCAAAATCTGTTACTGTTATTAGTGGACCTCCTGGATGTGGAAAAAGCCAGGTTGTAGTATCTCTGCTGCTAAATGCTTGGGCAAACAATATCAGTGTGTTGTTTTCAAGCACAACAAACGCTGCAGTTGATGTGGTATTTGAAAGGCTCTCCTCCTTTGAATGCGAATATCCTATTGCAATACGTGCAGGGAGCAGATTCAAAAGCAATATAGATGAATCACTTCGAAAGATCCTCAATAACATATCTGCAAACACTAGGCATTATGAGTTAAAGAAAACTGAGAAAAGAATAGAAGAACTTGGTTCAAAGAAGAAGGAACTGCAAGCCTTCTTAGATGGAAAAATCCCACACGAAGTAACAGAAGCAGTAAGATCAGCAGTAACATCACATGCCCATTTTCTTAGCAAAAATAAGGAAATCAATCTTGAAAGGGAAAAATTTGCCAGTCTGATCAATGCAATTGGCTATGATTTACCACCAGAGGTTTTCAATGAAAAGATTCTATTTCCCCTTCAAAAATGGATGGGAGAAATTCAAAAATATGAATACCAGATTGGACTTGATTCTCAACAAAGGGTAGAGATCAAGAGTAAGTTGGATTTATCTCTGACAGAGAGAAATGTAGCCTTACAGAAACTGGGTTTAAATCCAAATGCTTTTAACAGTTTTGGATGGATTATTACAGAAGATGGACCTGAAAAGTTTGAAAAATGGTTTAAGACCTATAATTCAACACTAAATTTAGTTCTCCAACAATACCTTAATCCAGTAGAAATGAAAGAAGAATTCCTCTGGTGGCAGGGAGAAAAAGAAGCTATTGTGTGGGCAAGCAATGCAGATGAATTCGTAAAAAAAATTGATGTTGCTTTTTCTAAATATTCGAAACAGCACAGAATCATAAATGAAGTCAGAATAAGATTAGATGAAAAAAGAAAGGAGCTTATAGATTCTGGTTTGTCCGCAGATGTAAACTATGATAACGAAAAGCTGCTAAAATGGAAAACAGAATATGGCTATCTTTCTTCAATCTCAAACAGTATACTTCATATATTAAAGAGAAAAAAAGCTAATGAGCAACTGCGAAAGACTGAGGATGAAATAAGGAATTATTATCCAATTGATATTTGGACTCAGTTTAGCAAAAGTGAACAAATAGGTCGTAGATCTCTTTATGAGGCAATCGAGAAAAGCCTTCGCTGGATTGAGGTACAAAAAGAGTGGCATTTTCATAAAATCGTATGGGATGAAATTGAAAGAGACTTCACATTTATTCAAAGTAAAGCCTTAGACCTTAATTTATCACAAAAACTGGTTGTTACAGATATAAACTCGCTATCGCAGCTTAGCAAGGAAGCAGAATCAAAGAAAAAAACATCCTTACAGGCCGCAGAAGCTTGGAAAGCAAAAGATCAGGCTAATCGGCTTCTTTTGTATATGGTAGAGGTTTCCCAAGAATTTCAGAGATTTTTGTTAAGTAATCCGTTGCTTGATTTATGGATGAATTCAAATGATCAGAATTTTGCAAAAACTGTGCTGTCTTTACTTCCTTATCCTACAGATCGGAAGAGCGTCGTGTAGGGAAAGAGTGTAGATCTCGGTGGTC
>CALBTS010000536.1 GCA_937968035.1 uncultured Methanomethylovorans sp. | reverse complement strand
CCACCGAGATCTACACTCTTTCCCTACACGACGCTCTTCCGATCTTGGCCAGACCCTATATGATGATCCCATATCAGGTACAACAGATGAACGATTTCAAGGAACAGGTCGTGAGGGCAATGCATGGATCCTGAACTCGTCGAGAACAGTGTGGTCATCCAGCAGGATGAACTTCAGATATTGCTGAACCTTTTTGGGAATCAGTCCATAGTGGTGGATTATCCGCTTTTTGACCTTAAACTGATACAGGCAAAGACATCAGGCGATGGCTACAAGCTTCGTGTTCTGTCCGATGAGAATGATTTTGAGAAACTGTACGAAGAGTATGGTTCATATGTCAATGAAATGCCATCATTTGACGATATTGGATATTGCATGCTCCTGAGTGGTATTGTCCAGTATGATAATGTGGATGAGTTCAAGGAAATGCTCAAACTCTACGGAAGGTTGAACAAGATAGTTTATTTTGCCCTTGATACCAATATGCTCTATCAGGGTTTCCCTACACTTGCCACTTTCATGTTTCATCCTCGTTATCTGGTGGTCGACACGGTTTACAATGAGATAGAGAGTGCTATCAATTATAAGTACAAACCCTTCCAGATATATGAAATGCAGGAATGTGCCCACTATCATTCGGAACTGCTCGAAAATCTGGAGAACAGAAAGATGAAAAAGGCAAGAAAGGCGGCACATGTAGCCATGAAAGAGTATCGCCGTATAAGGGAAAATATCCATGAGATAAAAGCTGAGCTGCCTTCCACGACCCAGAGCGAGAAAAATGACACACTTATCGTTAATGCGATACGCAGGTTCGATGCAGAGAACAATTACGCTTATCCTGTGTTCCTCACTGCTGATACGAACGCATCTAACCTGTGCGAGGGAAAAGGGCCTGATTTCTTCCATTTTACATATCCCTCCAATACAGGGGTAAGGGAATGCACTTCTGACCAGCTTGTGAAACTGATCTATTGGTTTGCTATAGTAAATGGTTTCATCAAGTGCAATTCGGTGATAGTCTGCGGAGAGTTCGGGCATAAGGGAAGGGATGACGATTCTCTTAAATTGATGTTCCAGGACAGGAAACTTTTTGATACGTTCATGAGAGAATTAAGGATATGCAGAAGATTGGTAGCACTGGGTATCACTCGGTGAAAGATATAATGTGCTTATATAAGAAAAGGTGGAAGGATGGTCTCGATTGACGTTATGGGTGGAAACGGCGAAATTGGTGGCAACAAAATACTGATCAAGATCTGAAGAGAACACGTCTGAACTCCAGTCACCGAATACGATCTCGTATGCC
>CALBTS010000535.1 GCA_937968035.1 uncultured Methanomethylovorans sp. | reverse complement strand
CGCCGGGGTCCCCCTCCTGGTGTCACGGTTTTTGCCAACGCGAGAATAAACAAACAACATCATAACCCTGCATCGCACCACGAGTGCAAAAACACGCGCCACCGCGACTCTGCGCCAACTGCACATACCGCCGAACGTTAGGTGTAAACGATCACGAGCCTCGAGACAGATGGCACATATTTTGATGCAATCAAATCATATTCTCTGATAAATGAAAAAAACAACATTTCTTATAGTTGCTCTACTCATCTCAATAAGTTGCGAAAAGGCGACTACGTATGAATACCAACTTGTTGACTCAGATATCGTGATCAAAATGAACGAGGAATTGGGCAATCCTACACGATCTTTTAAATTGAGTCTATGGACTGACAAGAGCTATCCTTGCATGAACTATTCAATTATAACAAATTCTGAAGCAACCACAAATAAAATAACTGTTGACATCCTTGGGATTTATGCTCCAGACATGTGTTTAACAGCATTTGGCCCTGCTACTTCAGCTATTCCAGTTTCAAATATCCAGAATAAATCATATGACATTGAATTTAAAATAGGGAGTAATATTTCAACTGGTAAACTTGTTTGCACATCGAATGAATTCAATCTTCAGATGGATGATCTTTTACAAATAAAGATTGATGGACCAATACTTAAAAGAATTCCAAATAATATTATCTGGGGTATTGTAGGTTATCATAACTCTACATCTATTGATAAAGTAAATGACTTCATTAATAGCATAAAGGCTGTAGGAGCTTTAGATGTCAATCTTGCTAATGGAAATTATAACTATTTTGAGATTGAAAAAAACAATATCAAGGAACCAACAAATAGAGGGTATCACTATTTAAAAACATTCATTTATAGTTTCACTGGGGATAAAAATCTTATTAGAGAAATTGTTAAAGAATATGGCAAAAATTATGGAGACCTAATTTCTATTTCCCTATATGGAGATTTGGGGGAAGAATTTTTCAGCTGGATTTTAAAAAACGAGTAAATTTGATAAACTTAATGACTTGAATATTAAATAAATGTCTACACCTAACACGGACGGTATAATTCATAAGCTCGTCATGGTTTTTGCAAACCCTGCTCCCATGACATATCCTGCCAAAACTTGCACCCGGACACCCGCTCCTACTCGCAATATAGATCCTGCATCGTGACAGTTTCCTGGCTCCGATCATACTTGTACCGCGACACGCGTATCTTCGATTAAAACTTGTACCCAGATGGCAAAAACCACGCCGTACCCTCCTTGCACCGTGACACATTTCTGGCCCGCCAGCTGGCGGGTATCAGGATCGTGACCGGATGCTGCGTCGGGTAACGCTTACGAAATTATACCGCCGGGCCGTTATGGGCAATTCCGCACATTAATCCAATAGAACCTATTGAGTAAACCAGATATATTTCTGGAATTTTTCTAATCTCATTTTAAAAACCCATGGTTGAAGGATCCATTTACATTGTATTGCATTTTCCAAAAGACTTTCCAAATGGAATCAATCAAAAAACGGAAGTAATTTCTTCTTTAGTTGGCAAAGCTACATTTAACATATTTACTTTCCCTGATGGGCACTTTCAATTAATAGTCCAAGAAAATGGCAAGATTTATTCAGAATTCGAATCTCAGAAAGTAAGATTTCTGTCTGATAGTGATTGCATCATAACATACATTTGGTCCGCTTCTCAGAAAAAATTTGAAATCAATAAACACTGTATTGGTACAATTCTTACCAAAGAGGTACTTGTAATCCCCAATGAAAACCCTGCTCAAGATTTTAATCAAATTATAGATGTTCCAAGTTCCGATTATTCTACCGCAAAATGGGAAAAATGGAGAAATGAAAGATTTATTAATTTATCTAGAACAATAAAACCAGATAGAAGAGAAAAATCTGAATTAGAGCAAGTCGGAGAACTCAATGACGTCACTCAAACCCTTGAACATAATTACAATGATTGGCTATCAGGAAAAGAATATTTAATCATAAACCTATTGTCTCTCCTAAGAAGCCTGTTATGTCACAAGATAATTGAGAAAAATTTCAATCATATAACATATAACCCACTCCTTTTCAGGGTAGCTGCTTTTAAATCGCAATCATTACCCATTTATGCAATGCCAGTAAACACACAGATACCCAAGAATATTCTAGACATTTCAGACAATACACTATACCACATAATTGTAAATGAGGCAACTATAGAAAGAAAATCCAAAGTTCAAATTGTCATGGACTTTCAAGAGTGGATTAATGGCGAGGTTATTATTACATTCAAGGATAGGAATCCAATCTATTATTCAGTAAACGATTTACTATTAGAAAGCTCAAACACTATTGGAGGCTCCCACTTTGACCCTGATATTCCAATAAAGGTAGACTTCTTGAAGAACTTGAGTAGCTTCGATATGAACTTGATTAAAAGAATCGTGTCTAATACTGTTCAGGTAAGTATTTTCATAAGCAAATATTTGATTTCTCTTTATTGAAGCACCAATAAGGGAACTGCCCATAACAGGTCGGTATATGTCATTGGCTTTCCGCACCGCGAGAACTTTCTGGCTAAAGAAGACAGATAAGTGGTCGGCGGTGCGGCCCGCCCCGGCTCCCGCCGGGGACTCCCTCCTGGTG
>CALBTS010000534.1 GCA_937968035.1 uncultured Methanomethylovorans sp. | reverse complement strand
ATCGTATTCGGTGACTGGAGTTCAGACGTGTGCTCTTCCGATCTATGGATAAAAGGTATATGGGCATTCTTGTTCATCTCGGTGAGTGGTGGGCAGACCGGCCGTGGAGAAAAGACAAAAAATGGCAATAAGCCGCGAACTGAAAATAGAGTTGTGGAACTACTGGAAACTCCATTGGGCCACAATAAACGGAGATGCCCAAGCGCCGGACGTGGACTCCTTATTCATTGAGGGGTTTTACGCTGCATGTGCTCACCTACTGCCGTACATCACCCTCCTGATCGAGCACGTCCATGAGGGATCTACCAACGATGATCATATGGCGCTTTCCATAGCCCAGGCAATCCGTCAGGCTATAGGGGAAAACGACATGAGGATATGGCATGAAGCTGCACCCAAAGACTATCTACGCCGCTAAAACTGTAATGAGACGACTCGGAGTCCCTGTATATCAGTACATCCACCGACCCGCATATGAGTTGCTGATGCAATCCCATGGCAGGGAAGTGCGGGCCGTTGCGAATGCTGCTACTCCAAGGGAAATCTACCTGTCCACCATGTATGACATTTTCGGGCAGGACCTCGTGGATGAGACCATCAAGCGCGTAGGTGGATGGGATGAGTTTATCCGCCTGGGGGATTTGATCGATGAGGAAGGGATTATCGATGGTGTGCCAGGGTGGAGCGATCCGGATGAAGCTCTTGCTTTCTTCACCCTGCACCGAATGAGAATGATCAAATTTATCAAGTGGTTAGCTAATAATCTCGGATATCAGGATGTCTATTACCTGATGGCCGGATATCCTACTCTCGTTTTGGATGGATGGTCGGAAGAAGAGATGGGCATAGCCATATTCACAAAAGCTCCAGGACGGGATTACGACAGGGTGAGGATCGCGATTGCATGGATTTTTCTGCAGGAACTTGTGGACCAGTGGAAGAAACTATCTCCCTGATTTTACGGGAGAATGAGTTTTGGAGAAAACACGCTGGAGTCGGATTAAAGGGGGAACTGATAGCGGCTCACATCACGGGCGGCAGGATGACGGGATATCGTACCGGCTATGACTTAGAGGTAAGGAACGGCCTGAAAATTGAGGTGAAGTCGTCAAAGCTTCATATCCCGTCAAGAAAAACAACGACACCACGATGGTCATGGTGTAGGCCTTTAGGTTGGAAGAATCAGACGAAAGATTTTGATTTTCTGCTGTTGATAGGCGAGAAAAACTATGGCGCTGACAATCGGTATTTGGATGATAGCGGGCTCGTGTTCTTTTTAATCCATAGAGCATTCGTTCCACAGGTAATGGTGGGCGGGGGTGAGTGTGGTGGATGTATAAACTTGACTGCTGATTTTAGTCGGATCAGGTCACCACGGTCTCTGCTTCTTTTGGACTGTATGGTCAGCCGCGAGGATATTGAAGCACTTTGCAAATAGAAAAGGCCCAGGAAACCCCAGGCCTTATCGCACAAGTTGTTGTATACTATTGTATTATTGCCACACCTCCTCATCGTATAGATCATCGAATATGGCATCGAACATTTTGTCCGATATGGAACACTCGTCCGGCGCGGATAGTGGGCATTCCATATCGTCTATGGCCTCCTGAATCATCCGGTCGATTTTATAATCGATTGAACGCGCCATCATTTCACCTCGCTCGTGTATAAACTTGCAATATTCTCCAGTGTGGCCCATGTCAGTACGTTTTTGATCAGGGCACCCTCGTCGGATGACCACGCCGTCGAAGGATCGAACAGAATCTCGTAGAACATCGGGATAGAGAATTGTTTGATGATCGAGGGGAATAGCTCGTGCACGTCCACCCCTGCATCCTCAGCCGCTTTCATGAACATGAGCTTGATCCATATCCGGCTTCGGTTGAAAAATTCAATGGTGTCATCGTAGTAAATGAACCCTGGCACTCCACCACCTGCACCGTATCGGCAGATATCGGGGGCGCGAAGCTTGAACTCGTTCCACCCTCCCAACTGTTTGACGGTTGCGTTGATGAGCTTCTTGTCGATCCAGGCGTTCTCTGCTCTTTTCGTGAATTCCTTCTTAGTCATGTCTACTCCCCCTCATTTGGATTGGTTGATGAGATGTCGAACCCTCTTGCCGTTACCCGGATGTAATAGTCGTTTTCGGTGGCAGCCTCAAAGACCACGAAGTCTGCCCCGGCCTTTAGGGAGTGAGCGCGGATGTAAAATTCTGCAACAGCCCCGACATCCCCCTTCGTCTCAAAATAACTTGAAGAGCCTTTAGAGAGAACAGCGTAATCCCAGGCGTCCAGGCTTGCTGTAGGCACTACTTTCATCACTCCACCTCCGCCATGTCGGGTTTTCCCCACGCTCCGGGGCGGTTTTCATGCTTCCATTTTTTGAACTGTTCATCGGTTAAACCGTAGCCCAGAAAGTCTAAGAGTACGCTAAACAGGCTATGCCTTGCCCGTGGGGACTGTATGGCTTTCAGGGCGACCCTCACAGTAGACATGTCAGAAGACCACAGGGCATGCCCCAGGGCCGTTTGCGCCTCATAAAGCTCCTGGTATCGTTGCTCAGTCGAAGCCTCATCGAACCTGGCATCTGCCCTTGCATAGTTTAGCATGTCCTTGAGTAGATCATCGGTCAGCTTGTGTTCCATTTTCCACCTCCGTTAGTTGTTCAGGGTTTCACTTCGACCACCATCCCGTGGGATAGTAGCCGAATGAAGCTCTGATTACAGGGAAACCATCACTTCTATCTCAAAGTATCCCGCATGAGCCGGGGGGTAATGGATCTGGTCTCGCTCAAAGCCGATCTCTTGTAGCCCATCAAGCTCGGGGTAAAGCATGTGGGCCCTAACTTTTTTATTGTAGACGGCATTCTTTCCCCTGACCGTCTTCTTGTATCCACGCGCCTCCAGCTTTGTCCCCGTGGTAGAGAACTCTGAAAAAACCTTTTCCCATAGCGGCCAGATCTCTTTTTCCTGGACTTCAAAAATCCGGGCCCACCGCTCGACCAGCTCGTGAACGGTGGTGACTAATCCGCGATACAGTTCCGCTTCCATCGTAAATGCCAAATGCTTTTTGGTTTCTTTTGTCATCTGTCTACCTCCGTGTGGTTGTTTTTTACCCGACCCGTTTTCTGGTATATCAAAGGCCGGGCATTGAGTCAAGAAAAATTTACGCTCTCCGCGCCATAACCCCCGCTATGAGGATTAGGAAGATACCCGCCAAATTTACCCAGGGCCAAAAACGGTCAGGCGTTTCCCCTCCTGCGAGGATGATGCCGATGGTGGCGATCCAGATGACTATTGCTCTTTTCATGTACCCTCCGTCCGTTTGTGTTGTTATTTCAGGATCTTACTCCGACCACCATCCCGTGGAATAGTAGCCGGGTAAAACTCTGATTAGCGCCCCAGGTGATCGAAAATCAGGCGCTCGGCGTGTTTACAGTCCAGCGCATAGCCGTCGATCTCTGCCGCCTCCGTCCAGTCGTCGATCCGCACACGGATCTCATCATCTGTGATATCCTGCGGGATCAGGCCGATCTCTGGCCAGATATAGTTTTCCGTTTCCTCTCGTGTGAGAGGTTGGAGATTGCCAATCTTAAATGTTCTCAGGACGTGCTCGTCACACGGGTTGTTTTCTGCATCGCGCGTTCCCCAGTTCTCGCGGACGTATTTCATGGCGCTGGTGATGTCGCTAAATTCGCCGTGAGCGTAGGTTGCCCAATCGTTCGTGGTCCCCGCCCAACCGGAAATACAGGGCTTGCGGGAGGAGTTGTAAAGGGCCGGTGAGGTGCGAATCTCAAGCTCGTCACCGTCGATATGCACCTGCGTGTTCGGGCCGACGTAATTTGTCTCGACAACGTAGAATTTTTTCATGGTGTCCTCCGTTTGGTTGGTTGTTTTTGGTTTCGGCCCATCAATATCAAGGCCTGATTGCAATGTCAAGGATTTTTTTGATCCCTTATTCCTGCCACCATCCCGTGAGATAGTAGCAGGATAAAGGATCAATTATTCGCCGATCCCCATGCAGGTGAACCGGCGGATTTTGTTCTGGATCCGGTTCGATGTCCTGCGGGAGATGCGTTCCTGAAGCTGACCATTGTCGTTGACCGTATAATCCCCGGCCAGCCTAACCTCCACTCCAGTAAAGGTGATTCGGATGCTGTCATTTTCCCCCAGCATCGGGGTGATCCTCTTGACGATACGCTCTGGGATGCACCGTGAGTCTTCTATGACCATGCGGACCCTCCGGTCCACGGCTTCCGCATCAATTCCACGAAGGTTAAAGCCCATTTTTTCCAGCTTCCTGATCTGCTGAATTTTCATTTTTCTCTCCTCTGTGTGTTTGGTTGGTTGGTTTGTTTGTTTCGTCGTGCGGCTCCTCAATATCACGGGGCAAAAACAAAAGTCAAGAAAAAAATTATGGCCAAAAAACCGTTACCATCTCGCTAAGTAACGCTATGGTTGCATCGGTGCAACGGTATAAAGCCCCCTAAAACGCACTTTGTTAATAAAAACAAATACTTGCCAGCACATTGACTTTTTTCTCAAAATGTGCTACAATCCGCCTAGCAAAGAAAACGCGCGAACGAAGTGAGCGAGGGAGCGCACGAACGCTCTGTACGTTTTCGCGGTGCTAGCGCGGCGCAGCATGTCCTCGGCCGGACCATCGTTGGCAGGGGCTTTTTCTTTATCTCGATCCTACCTATGCTCTCATCATCTGAAAGTTCCCTCCTGTAATCCAAATTCCCGCAAATAGAGAAGGTCTTTACCTACAGGCCTGAAATCGTTGAACTAAATGTTCGATGCTCTACGCTCATAAATCTGTTGCGCCGGGATTGTAGCTATGTTGTAGCTATATTGTAGCCGTTATACAACTTAAGTTGTAGCTTGATCTTGACATACGTTAACCTTTCGTGTAGGGGTGGTTAACGAATGTTAACTTTTTGGGCAATTGGGGTTAACAAATGTTACATTTTTGTACGATTTGGTTAACAAATGTTACATTTTTGTGCGATTTGGATTACGGCTGTTAACCTTTCATGTGGTTAGGGTTAACAAACGTTAACTTTTTGTAATTCGAATTACAATCCAGAGTCAAGAATTTATGCGTAAGAAAAGTGATCCACCTGAGGAGAAAAAGCTTGTCGTCGGGCTCCTATTTACACGGAAGTACTCTCCGGAATTAGGGCCACAACTCGTTGAAATCATGTCAAAAGGCGCGTCGGTATTCGAGGCTGCGGTAGAGCTGAACATCAGCGCCAATCTAATCTACACGTGGGCTAAACAACACCCCGAATTTAAAGTATATTTTGACGAAGCTCACCGTAGATCACGGGCATGGTGGGAACGACAAGGAAGGGAAAATGTCGGCTCAAAGGGCTTTAATTCTGTCCTGTGGATGATGAATATGTCCAATAGATTCGCACGGTTAGATTATTCCGAACCACATGTCTGGAGCCAGAAGCAGGTAGTCGAACAGGAAGTCAAGCCAATTATGATCAGCTTAGATGTACCGATGCCGCAGGGAGAAGTTCGTCACCTACAGGCCCAAAGCTCTGAAACCATTGACGTATCTCCTGCCCTCCCCCCCCCAGTTCCGCGAACCCCCCCCCTCCCGGGCCCGGGCGAAGGCGACGAAAATGGCCGGTGAAACCAGCGCCTATATAATAAGGTGTCGCCCGATTTATGTCCGGATTTATGTCCAGGGCTTTCCTGGATTGTGTAAGGACGCGAAATGATTGACGATTCCGACTCAGGACACCGGCCAAATACGCCTGTAACAGGGGGTGTCAGGTGACTAATTTCGCCACGGACATCGCCAAATTTTCCCCCCGGCAACTCGAAGCGCTGGCAGCTATATCTGATCCTGCCGTCAAATACCTGCTGTACGGTGGCGCATTGGGAGGTGGAAAATCCTATTTTCTCAGGTGGTTATGCCTGTACTGGCTGATGCGGATGAGGATGGTGTACGGTCTTGAAGCCTGTACGGTGATGCTGGCCTGTGAGGACTATCCGGCCCTTAAGGACCGTCAGCTACAGCGCATCGGTTTCGAATTCCCCAGTTATCTCGGTAAGTTACACGCTGATCACCCTACCTACGGCCGCGCTTTCGTCATGTCCCCCGACTACGGTGGAGGCGTGATCTGTTTCCGTAACCTCGACGATCCATCCAAGTACCAATGCTTCCACGAATCCACAAGGATATTAACTCGTTACGGGTGGAAGCCCATAGCTGACGTGCGTGTTGGGGATACTGTGCTCTCTCTCAATCCTATTAATAGGTGTACGGAGTGGAGAGAGACAATAGCAGTACATAAGTATAATGATATCAATACGTTATGTGCTGCCCTCGATCCATCAGGCCCACGGTTCGCGGTCACCGATAACCATAAGCTGTGGATCACAACCCCTGAATATCCTTACGCTTTTCAATGCAGAGCCGATGAATTGCCTGAAGTGGCGGCACTACCATTATCGGTAGAGGACTGGGGGGAAACTGGTAGGGGTGTGCTACCAATAGGGTCCCATCCCACGGGAGGGTGTCCGGGGGGACTGCCTATATATGCCGACCCCCACCCAGCGAAGTCCGGGTCCCATCTGATGTATACTAATAATATCCCCCCCCCGACCTTTTCCCAATTTCCTTGCGTTCCCCTGCCCCCACTCACCCGGATCCCCAATTCCGGCCCAGTTTACTGTGTAACTGTTCCTCCCCACCATTCTCTTCTGATTGAGTTTGACAACAGCATATCCTGGAGCGGGAATTCGGCAGAGTTTTCGATGATCTGTGTAGACGAGTTAACGAAGAACGACTATGACGTGTTCACGTTTCTCCGTTCGAGGCTCCGTTGGAGTGGGTTACCGGATCATGAGTGCAAGTTTGTTGGGGCGACCAACCCTGGCGGTGTTGGAATGTCTTGGGTAAAGGCCTTGTGGATTGATGGCATCTTTTCTGACGAATGGAGAAGGCCGGTAGACATGACGAAGGGGTTCAAGTATATCCCTGCCAAGGCTACTGACAACCCCCACTTGGATGAGGCTTACTGGACGTCTCTCCAGACATTACCGGAAGGGTTGAGGGCCGCATTCAGGGATGGTGACTGGAACGTCTTCATAGGCCAGGCGTTTCCCGAATTCAGGGCGAGTACCCATGTGATTGAGCCTCAGCCCGTGCCGAAGAATGCTCCCGTGTATATGACATTTGATTGGGGATTTGGGGCCCCGTTTTCTGTAGGGTGGTGGTGGTGTGATGCAGACGGGAGGTTGTACCGTTTCATGGAGTGGTATGGCTGGACCGGGACTCCGAACATGGGCTTGAGGATGCCGGATACGGACATTGCAAAGGGTATTCTCCAGAGGGAATCTCTCTTCAACCAGGACCTTCCCCCGTCTCAGAGGATAGACTTCGAGGCCTGCACCCGTTTGATATCGCACGACTGTTTCAGCAAGAGGCCTGATTACAAGGGTGGTGGTCAGGGGCCCTCTACGGCTGAGGTTTTCGCGGACAATGGATTATATTGCAGCGTAGGGGACCCCACTCGGTCTTTGAGGATTCGCCAATTTCGTGAGCGACTGAGACTCCAACCGGATGGGTTACCCACGATGTTGGTCTATTCAAACTGCAGGCAGTTCATACGAACGATACCCACGCTTGTGATGGACAAGAACAATATTGAGGACGTGGACACATCGACAGAGGATCATTGTTTCACTGGCGACACTCTGGTTGACACGATGAACGGTCAAGTCCAGATCAAGGATTTGGTTGATACGAGTGGTTATGTTCTTACCGCAGGTGGGTACTGGACCGGATACCGCAATTGTAGGATGGTGTGTAGCGACTCGGATCTTGTAAAGGTCACCTTCGAGGACGGAACAAGTATAAGGTGTACACCAGACCATGAGTTCTTTATTTACGGGAAAGGATTTATAGAGGCAAAGGATTTAATTCCCGGAGATGGGTGCAGCAAGGTCTCCCCCAACGATAAGTTCTTAACCACCCCATCCAGTCAGGTTCAAGATCTGGTGGAACAAGACTCACATGGAAAACTCGCAAGGGTGAGGAGCGTTGAGGCCCTGAAGGAAAGAGAACCCGTGTACTGTTTGGTAGCTGAAACCACCCATGCCTTTTCGGTGTGCGGTGGTTTTTTGGTTCATAATTGTTATGACGAAGCATGCCATGTACTAATGGCTCGTCCTATAGGGCTCCAGAATTCAAGACCCAGGAAGTCCCCTGTAGACAGACGCATAGAGAAGCTTGAGGGTCCGGTTTCTTCTGGCAGCGAGTGGGAGGACTATATCGCAAGGGAATACCTATCCATGGGTGGACATGAGAATGAGGATTTAATTCCAACGATAGTTGGCAGGAGGTAAGATGGTATACCTTATATTATTGGTGTACGGTGCGGCTGTTTTCTATATAGGCCTTACCATAGGGTACACATATGGAATGAAGAAGGAGAGGGATAGAAAGGATCCTCCGGCTTTTCAGGGCAAGGGTTGGTCTGATGAGCCTGACTTCGGGGATCCGTATGTAGAGGCCATGGAAGACATAAGACGGGGAGAGAGAGTGAGGACTATCCATGACGGAGAATAAGGAGCTGTTTCTTGTGTGCCCAGTTTGCAGGAACACGGTTGCGAGGATCCTTCCCATGAAGTTGTCATGCCCTATTAATGGGAGCATGTTTATTGGGAAGACCCCTCAGTATCCGGACCCATGGCCAGCAGGTAACTCCTGGAACACGATGTACTGCCCCTACAGTTTGAACGGGATAAAACACTACCCATTTTCTATCTACTTGAATGATAAAGAAACTTTGAAGGGGCCCATCTGGCTGATGACGAACATGGGGGATCTGAGTATTGATGTCCCTGTTGATCTGGCGCGTTCCCTTATAGAGGCCGGTGTGATGGATGGAGAGATAGCTGACTTTGAGAATATCTGCGAGTTTTGCGGCAGAGAGTTTCAGAGCGCTCATGCACTGAAGATACATGTTGCACATATGCATCGGAAGGAAAATCAATGAAAAAGACTATAAAGAGTAAGCAGGAGCTGAGTGGGGAATTGGTTCCTTCCGAGGGGGATAAGGATCTCGGCGCGACTGCGTGGGGTATATTCGAGGAAGCGTTTGATTACAAGAAGAAGATCGGGCTGTTGGACAAGTGGAGTCGAAACTACGAACTGGGCCGGAACCACCATTGGAGAAACCCATCCGCAAAGGTTCCTCTGGTCAGTGCGAACTTTCTACATGCTCACAGGCAAAGGATAGTGAACACTCTTACCGACCAGAACCCCACTTTCGATATCAAGCCTGCGGGGGATGCGGATCCTGTTTACTGCCAACTTCAATTGAAAGTTGCACAATACTGGTGGAGCGATCAGGAACAACAGCAGATCCTCGAGAAGAGCGTCCTGAATGGTGAGACGTATGGGTGCTGTATAGAGAAAGCTGTCTTCAACCCTGAAAGAGAATTCGGCTTGGGCGAGGTGGAGATCGAGGTTGTGGACCCCTTCCACTTTGCGATCTACCCAGTTGACTGTTTGGATATCCAGAAGGCTGAGGCTGTTTTCCATTATCGGCCTTTCCCTTTGCGCCAGGTAAAGAGGATGTGGCCTGATTCTGCTGACGATATCAGGGGTGACGATGATTACCTATCGGATTTAGGTAGAGAGAGAATCGAGGTAAACCCCACAGCCAATAAGTGGAACATCAGGGAGAAGGTTACCCGCTTCGGTGCGGCTATAAGGGACATGGTCACATCTACCCAGGTTGAGGACAATGACAATGTTCTGGTAGTGGAGATGTGGCTGAGGGACTATTCCACGGATAAGGAGGGGAACTATCTATACCCCGGATGTATCCGCAGAATCCAGATGTGTAACGGTGGGGAGGTGATTCTTTCCGATATGGGGAACCCCTCCATCAACCCGACACTGCCAATGGATCAGGTAACGAAGACCTATCTCTTTGACAAATACCCCTTCACTTTGACCCAGTCCAATACGGACACATCGAACCCGTGGGGCAGTTCAGATTTTGAACAGCTTCTTGGAATCCAGGAAGAGATAGACAAGACCATATCCCAGATTACCCTCCTAAAGGACCGCACCACCCGTTTGAAGATTATCAACCCGAGGGACTCTGGTGTGGATAACTCCGCCTTTACCAACGCTCCCGGCATTATCAACCCGAAGACCACCATGCAGGCCAATGGCATCCGGTATATGGAATTCCCCAAGGCCCCCATGGATCTCGCCCAGATTTTGAATACTTATCGGGATCTGTTCTTCACGGTTGCGGGATCGTTCGAGATGGAACAGGCCTCTTCTCCTGGCCATGCGGCTATCGCGTACAAGGCCATCGCTGCCCTTCTTGAGAGAGCGGCCACCATGCACAAGGGGAAAATCCGCAATTATTCCAAGATGATACGAGAGCGTGGCCGGATGTTTATTTCTCTTGCCCAGAACTGGTACACCGAGGAGCGGTATGTATCCTGGGAGGAGAACGGGGAGCAGTATGCTTATCCCATTACGGGGCCACAGCTTATCATCCCCACCAAACTTTCTGTTGTGTCCGGGTCCACCATGCCCGTATCGAGGATCCAGGAACGCGAGGAGGCCCTCGAATTATTTAAAATGGGGGCAATCGATATCGAGGAACTCCTGAAGAGAATGGACGGGCCGGAATGGAGCAAGTTTTCGATGAGAATGAATCAGGGGCCCCTTGGGGAATTCATCGGGAAGATGGCGAAGATGGGGCTACCCGAACGGGCGCAGCAAGTCCTTTCCGAGGTGGGTGGTATGGAGCAGCGTGAGTTCGAGAGGAAGATGCACTATAAGGAAATTCCTGGCATCCAGGAGATTATGAGCGCTGACCTGTCCGGTCAGGATCTGGTTGCACAGGCACAGGCTGAGGAGTCGAGGGCCAAGGTGCAGGAGATCATGGCCCGTACCCAATTGATTATGGAACAGGCGAACACCGAGAAAGTCGAGCAGCAGGTCAAGGCGGCAGGTGTTCAGTTTGACCTCCAGAAACTCGAGATCGAGAAGGCGAGAACCGTATCCGATGTAAAAGCAAGGGAGGCTGAACTCCAAATCAACAAGGCTACCACCGTTCACCAGATTAAGGATAGGGACCGGCTGAGGGCTCTCGATGCGGCCAAGCTTCAGGAACAGGCAAGGGAGGCCGACGAGAAGAAGGTGGTAGAAGAGAAGAAGATCGCGAAGGCCCCACAGACCGAATCCGCCAAAAAGAAAGATCAGGGTCCATACCATGAGAAGGGACTCTCCTCTAACAACAAGGAGTAACCGTGCCGATCTATGACTATTCGTGTAAGGAGTGTGGCGCTTCCTTCGAGGCAATCAAGGCAATCATAGACTCTGATGAGGAGGAGTGCCCTGAGTGTGGGGCAGTTGCAAAGAAAGCGCTTGCCGCCCCGAGGGTGAATGTGTGTGGACAGGATACGAGATGGATTCGTGAAGCCGCCCTCATGGCAAACCCGGATGGGAAACCCATAGATAAGGAATTCAGGAGAAACCCCACCCGTGATAATTACCATGAGTGGCTAAAAGTGAATAAACTCAGACACTTGGAAGATGGCGAGAAGTGCAAGCCTGATCCAGTTGATTTGTCGAGGGTAACGGACCATGTCGTTAAAAAACACTTGGAGAGGACTAAACTCTCTACCAAAACATAATGGATCATCGTGGCAGGTAACAACCGAGGTTATATGGTTAGAGCGCTTTATAGAGAGAAAGATCGAATATCAGGAGGAGCACGAGGAAATGTACTTCTACTCTGAACCTCTCGACTTTGATGAGATAGACTACAGGAACTTACACAAGATCAGCAAACAGGAGACCGATGATGGATGAAGAAGCGAACGTAGAAACAACTGAGGCTATAGAGACTTCAGAACCCGTTGAGCCAGTACAGTCCGGGGAGCTTACCAGCACCGTCGAATTCAAGGCTCAGGAACGACAGGCCAAAGACGAAACACAGGTAGAGGTTGAGGACCCCGCAACCGAGGAAGAGGCAGGCGAGAAAAGTGAAGTAAAACAGGATGTTAAGAGTGATAACATCCTCATTACAGAACTTCAGAAGAAGATAGAGGCAGCAGAGCGTCGGGCCGCTGAGTTGGAATCGAGGTTTTCCATGGCCGCGCAGCCGCCTGTCCAGAACGTACCGCCCCAGAAGACGATCCTCGACTTTGAGGATACGGAGATTCTGGATCTTTTAAATGAAAACCCCAAGGAGTTCCTTACCAAGTTTAAGGAGTCTGTCGAGGGGAGCCTGATCTCAAGGATTGAGGAACAGAACCGGCAACAGTCTGTCACCAAATCGCTTGAGAATACTTTCAGGTCCTTTGCCGAGAAGAATCCAGACTTCGATCCTATGTGGGACAGTGGCGATTTGAAGAGGTTCATGGATGCGAACCCCGGTCATAACGCTATCAGCGCCTACTATGAGCTTACTGCGGCCAAGAGAGAAGCAGCCGTTAAAGCCGAGATCGAGAAGGCAAGAAAGGAAGCTGAAAGAAAGGCTATCGAAAGTGTGAAGGTTAAAAAATCAGCATCGTCTATCCCGTCCGCGCCTGCGAGTGTAGGTGGAAAGGTCGGGGTGCCCAATGAACTGAAATCAACCAGAACGGGTGGGGGTTTGATATCTGTGCTTGCCGCAAGATCTGCACAGCGAACCGGCTCACCGCTTTAAAGGAGTAGAAAATGGCTTTACCTTTTGAGGAACTCGAAGCGATTACCAATGATTATTTTATGGCCGACAATGGTGCCGCTACCGATATCTTTTTCAAAACATCTTTCCTGCTTACCCACCTGATGAAAGATCAGAAGGGATTGTGGGAGCGTCCTCCGGGTGGCAACAAGATCCGTGTTCCCCTCGAGTACAATGATCAGGTTGCTGGCTTTTACTCAAAGGGAGACACCCTTTCTTCCGATGACAGAGAGTCTGTGAACGCTGCCTACTACGACTGGAAGCACGCCTATGGTAACGCCACCATCTATCGTGTGGACCAGTTGGAAAACTCTGGCCGCTATGCCGAGGTCCAGTTGGTGACCCAGCGTGTGTCCGGTGCCCAGAAAACCCTGACCGCTCTCCTGGCCTCTTCCCTGTATGACCTGCCTACTGGGGATAGTAAACGTCTCACTGGTCTCAGGGCCTGCTGCAACGAGACTTCTACCCTCGCTTATGGTGGAATTGCGGAAGACGATCTGGTAGCCTCTGACGGGACCAAGCCTTGGGAGGGAAAAATGAACACTTCTCTCACGACTGTTTCCCTCGCCAACCTACGGACCCTGATCTCTGCTGCCAAGGTACGGGATGGGCAGGGTGGAAAACCAAACCTGGTGGTAACTACCGAGGCTATCTTCAACATCCTGAAGGACATTCTCCAGGTGCAGCAACGGTTTACCAATGACAGTGCTTCTGCCAAGGCTGGTTTCACGGGCATCAACTTCGAGGGGATCGAGATCTTCTCAGACGACTATTGCCCCACGAACCACCTGTTCTGCCTGAATACGGAGCATATCGGGTTTGCGGTCCACAAGGATGGATACTTCATGCGTACCAAGTGGGAAAAGATTTCTGACTCCCCCGAGGACAAATCGATGAAGATCTACTGGGACGGCAACCTGATTGTCAACAACCGCAAAGCCCATCAGGGTGCAAGCGCTCTCGCTAACTAAATCTGATCAGTCCACCTCTGAAGGAAGCCCGGAACGTGGACTGAAACAATAAGCGCTTCCTATAGGAGTATCAAACATGTCTCAAGGATTGAAAAAAGCCGGTTATGCCCAGGGGCTGACCGAAGTTTCTTCTACCGCCAAGGAGGAAGTGGGCAGCCTCCGCATTCTGAAGGACGGTCGTAAGTTCCGCTATGCCAAGGCAGGTGCGTCTGCTCTTGCTGCGGGTAAGCTGAATATGGCCGCTGCGATTGCCGCTGAGGTAATGGATGAGGCGATGCCTGCTACTTCCATTGGCGCGACTGCTCTTACCTTTACTGCCGGTGGGAATGTCACCTATGCGGAAAGCTATTTCAAGGGTGGTTATCTCCAGATCAATGATGCCACCGGTGAAGGACATCAGTATAAGATCGCTTCAAGTTCTGCCGTTTCTTCCGGGACTGCGATCTATATTTCTCTCGAGGACCCGATCCGTGTTGCATTGACGACCTCGAGTCTCGGCACCCTGGTTCACTCCCCATGGATGGCTGTTGTCGAAACGGCTACCGAAGAGAACACCCCCGCTGGCGTTTCTCCTGTTGTGGTCCCCGCCAATTACTATTTCTGGGACCAGACATCCGGTCCTGCCTGCTGCCTGTGTGCTGGGACTCCCGGACTCGGTGCGGTGCTGATCCCTGGTGGGGTTGCTGGTAGTGTTACCGTCTACACCCCGACAACTGCGACCGCATCGACTTGGTCGTTCGTTGGTCGTGTTCTCGGAACCGCTGGTGTGGACACTGATTACAAACCCATCATGCTCCAACTCGACTAAACCAACCGATAGCCCTGTCCTTCGGGATGGGGCTTCACATAAGGAGTAGACCATGGCTTTTTCTTCAACGATCTCAGCCAACGCGACCGTCATGGGGAACAAGCGTGTCAGGTTCGGCACGTTCACTTCTGATGGCGGGTCCACCGGTGGCGATATCGATACTGGACTTCGCATTGTCGAGGCAATTTTTCTCCAGCAGAAGGCTGCTGCCGTTGTTGCCGATGCCCCTGTCGTCAACGAGACCCTGCCTTGCGCTGGTAGTGCCGTTACGATTGTGACAACCGCCAATGCTGTTGGGTACTGGATGGCGGTAGGCTATTAAACATGACAATACTTGACACGTTCAGCGGGTTTCCGCTCGTCGCTCAAGTACGGGAAAAGCTCAAGGACTCAGGGTTCTCTGGCGAGAGGATTCTCCTTGAGCTTAACCATGGCCTTTATTATGTTGCGGGTAAGGTCCTTATCCCTGACCTTGAGGCTACAGACACTCTCACTACCGACGCAGACACGACTGTAAATTTTATCGCATTGCCAGACGATTTCCATCGGCACCTGCGGTATTGCCACTCGATCACTCGTAATCGCCAGATACAGATCTTCCCCAGCATGCTGCACTTGTTTCGCAGACGCCGCCAATTGAACCATCTCGGGCCTGTTTGGGGAGTTGCGAGATCTGGCATGAACCTATTCTATCAGGATATCCCGAGCGACACAGAGGACCTCTTCGTCGTCTACTATAAGAAGCCAGAAGTTCTAACTCCAGCATCACCACACCCAACATGTTTGCCTGAAGATCATGTCGTCCCTCTCCTCGTAAACTATGCTCTCTGGAAGTTGTACGAGGTTATAGAGGACGGGGTGGATGGGAATAGACCTAACACGGAAACATACAAGAGGCTATTTTCCGATGCACTCGCTCTCTTTGATTACGAGATGGGTCCTGTCACTGATGAGGCCGTCTGGATTCCAGAAGAAATCAACTATGAAAGCTTTTTCTAATGGACATCAAGATATTCACTGGAAGCAATGGCCTGAACACGAGGGTGGATCCGGTCAGGATCGCATTCAATCCGGAGACGGGGATATGTGATCTCTCGGTCGCAACAAATATTGACCATGACGAGACAGGTCGGATTAGTCGAAGGAAGGGCTACCGGCCTGTTCTTTCTGTTGGGTGTCACTCTCTATGGGCAGACTCGAGTTATATTTACTTCGTCTCCAACAAGACATTGTATCGCTCCGACGGAAAGGACACCGCAGACCCACTATGCAATCTGAAACACAACGGCCAAATCTCGTATGTCTCCGCATTTGGAAAGGTCTTTTGGTCTAATGGCGTTGACAGGGGTTATGTCCTTGACGATACGAATGGCGCATGGGAGGCTGTCCCATATGTAGGCGTGGATACCAAGAGAAAGTTCATGGGCCCACCTGCGGGGAGAATACTTTCCTATCACAATGGGCGCGTGATCGTATGCGTGAATAACGAGATCTGGTTCTCTGAGCCCTTCAACCCATTCCTGTTCGATTCCGTTCGCAATCTGATCCTCTTTGAAGGGGACATCCTTTCCGTACACTCCATTTCTTCTGGCCTCATTGTCTCAGACACTACCGGTATCTATTTCGTTTCAGGCACAGACCTATCCAACGTAGACTCCATCACAAAGACTTCCGTAGATAGAATCGTTCCGGGGACCGTTATAGATATCGATCTTACGGAACTTTCCTCAAGTGGAATGGGCGCAATATTCGTAACTAATACGGGGATTTGCATGATGACAAAGGATGGGTCGTTGACTAACATGACCAAGAAAAAGATTGTGCTACCCAATGTAACTGGTGGCACCGCAACCATCGCTGATGGGAAATACATAGCTATCTTGAGTATGGGAGAATCATAATGGGAAAAGCAGTCCATGATGACGTTTTGGACGCAGCGCTCGACTTTATATCTACCAATGCGGCCAAGCTTGTCGTCTTATCGGGTGAGCCCGCTGACTACACTGCCGCAACGACGACGCCTGCTTCTTCCGGGGTAATGCTTGCGGACTCTGCGGCCCTATCTGGTGCAAGCTTCACAGGCCCTGCGGATGGTACGAGTGGTGGCAGAAAACTTACTGTTGCGGCACAGAGCGCTGTCGATGTGGACTACGAGGGCACCGCTACACATGTGTCTATTGTATCGTCTACGGCTGTTCTTGTGACAACCACATGCTCTTCGCAGGCCCTTGCAGCAGCGACCCAGGTAGACGTGCCTGCGTGGAATATAACCTTTAACGACCCGACTTAGGAGTAGACCATGGCAAATTATGCCGTTGTACCATATTCTACAGGCCTCAAAAATAGTGTTGAGGAAGCGCTCACAGCCCTCGAAACAAAGCTTGAGACTATCGATAGCACGACTAACGTGATACGGGCTATTGGAGTAATGCCAACTGGTAGAGACAAAGAACAGTGCGTTGGTTACCTCATTTATGACGGAGCTTAGTGAGATGGAGATCAGCGCCATTGTCAGCACGGTTGTATCCGCATTGTGTGCCTTGATTGCGTACATCTTTATCGAGAAGACGACTCGGTGGCAGATAGGGCACATGAAGGAGCATGAGAAAATTCTATCGATGATAGAAGATAACCGTAAGTGCGTCGAGTCACTCAAGAGGGAGATGATAAGATTGTCGAGCATTTACGAGGAAAAGTGCAAAAGTTCTGAAGGCTGGCATCATAGAAATGATAAGGCAATGGAGGTATTGGTTAAGAATATTGATAGACTTGTAAGCAGGATAGATGGGCAAATGAATGAGTTTGACCATAGACTTACCCACCTAGAGGCACAGGTCGGTTTAAGGAGAAAAGGTGATGACGAACAAATATCCAGACCCAGATAGTTTCTTCGAGACGTTCGGTTGGATAATCATTGGCGTTGTCCTGTCTGCTGTCTTCATTGCGGGATTCCTTGTCGGGAAGGTGTTGTAATATGAATGACGAAGATATCTTAAAAGCTCAGATCCGACAGCAACTTCGGGTCGCAGATGTATCTGGGGTTGTGAAGAAAGTCGGTCTGATCATCGGTATCCTTATGGTTGCGGCTGGGCTATTGTTTACTGGCTATTGGATGGCGAAGAAAGCCCTTGGCCGTCCGATTGAAGAAAAGCCCCCGGCCATGAGTAGCCAACAGGGCCCAGTCCCACTGGTTGGCAACAGCCCCAAGCCGAAGGCCATTGCGGAAACGGAAGAGGACGTAGCGGTAGAGGAGCCTGTCCTCGCGGAGAATCGAATTATCGACTACCGGTCCATGTTCGGGGTGTACGAAGGGGAGACAAATAAAGTTTATATGTGTCCGACCGGCCACCCGACTGTGGGGATTGGGCATTCTCTTCAAATTGGGAGTCGAATCCCTGAGTGGATGGTTGAGCCTTTGTTTCTGTACGACCTCCATATAGCCATGGAAGATGCGGACTACGCAGTGAGTAAGTACGACCTCCATATAGATCAGGTGAGGTATGCAGCGCTTGTGAACATTGCGTATATGGCTGGACGTGGTGGGTTGATGAGGTACAAGAATTTGTTGGGCGCACTTCAGAAAGGGCATTACAAGACCGCTGCATTGGAGTGGCAAAAAAGTAAGCCCGCCACGACTGCTGGGGATTTGAGGCGAATGGATCTGACGGTGATGTTGAGGGATGGGAAGACTGATTATTGGAAAGCTGTTGGGGGAGAAGAAGAATGAAATCTTGTATCAGTTGGGTGGTTTTCTGTTTGCTGGCGTTTGTTGGTATTGCCAAGGCCGCAGATGTGACGCTGGCATGGGACCCATCAGTCTCGACAACCGTTACTGGTTATACTGTACACTATGGTCCGGTCTCCGGTCTGTCAGACGACTATGAGTATAAGGTCGATGCTGGTGATGTGACTCAGTTCACTGTTAAGGGACTCCCACCTGGGTTGTGGTACTTTGCGGTTAAGGCCTATGATGAGGTGGGGAATCAGAGTCCGTTCTCGAATGAAGTAAACACAACCTTACTCGGGGCACCAGGACTCGACAGACCTCATACACCGATTTCCGCCCCAATTCCTCCCGGACAATTAAAAAAACTTTAAAGGAGAACAAAATGCCGCTCAAGCTTAGTAAAAATAATTCTGCACCGTATGAATATCTTACGGTTCCAACGACAAAGACCTATGCCGCAGAGACTGCGTTTGTCATCGGCGACGTTGTTAATGCGGGTAGCTACAACTATAGGTGCATCGGCGCTGGTACTACCGCTGCGAGCGCTCCATCGTGGCCCACGACTACAGATGCTACTGTGACAGACGGAACTGTTACATGGAGATGTGAAAGCGCCACCGCCAACCCCGCGAGTGTATCCGCGACCGTTGATAACACTGGATCCCCGGCGACGGTGGACAGCGATGTGATCGACCTGTATCTTGTTGCTAGGACTTACAACTACACCAGTATTGCCATTAGCATTCTAAACGAGCAGTCGGGGATGGACTGGCAATTGAGCGCGGATGCGGGAGATACTTACGAAGATAGCCTCGATTCGACGGATCTCCCCGCGATGGATGCTACGAGTACAGACCAGGTGAAGGCGATCAAGGCGAAGGTGGTGGTAGCAAACAATGGGACCATTGCAACTGGTATTTATGACGTACCAGATATTCAAGTTTCCTCAACCGAAAGCCCGTCGTAATGGAGCGTATTGGGAGGGTGGACGATAAGGCTATTGGTTCATATTAGGAGGAAGCATGGGGATCGGAAGACTTTTATCATACACAGACGCCGGGGCACCACAGTTACAGGGAACTGCCGGGAGCCTTGCTGCTGTTCTAAAAGCTGCTTTGGTGGATGGCTACGGAAGTGTTGCGCCTCTCGGGTGGACGCTTGAGTATTCGGCAGATGATTATAAGCAGATTGCTTTCCGGAACAATCCTGTAACTGGAACGGGATTTTATTTTAGGATTACTGATAACCTGAGCGACTCAAGATATGCAGACTTTTCAGCATATGAGTCAATGACTGGGATTGACACCTACTTAAATCCAATACTGCTTACTGAGACAAAGCCTTTTTGGGTTTGTAAATCCTATTACAGTACATCACAATCAACCGCAGTACCGTGGCATATTGTCGGAGATGATAGAGGCTTCTGGATATCAAATAACATATACGCACAATACCCTACTTCTTACACTTATAAACCAGTATGGGGTGGCTTATATATCGGTGATATAAATCCAGCTACCGTTGCATACCCATACGGTTTCTGTCTGTGTAGTGCTGGATGGTATGGGTCAGAATCATATTCCAAAACGCCTGCACCGACTTATACGTTATTACAGACTGGAGCTGTAGACAGCAATTGGTGTGTGAAACTAATGAGAGACATAAGTGGTATACCCGGTGCTGTAAAGGCTAGACTCGGTGCTAGTACCGTATCTTCTGATATATCTGGGCCCTATATTGGACACTCTAATATTGGGCCTGTTAACGGTGTATTGTACTGTACATCTCCAGTTTTTTTGGTGAGTACTGATAGTAACACTTTCCCATCAACTCTATACGGCACACTCCCGGGATATTACGATTGTGCAGCAAAAACGGGTGTTATCATAGATGCGGTCTCAAGCATTGTGGTTGATGGGGATACTACACTTCTCTTTCTGCCTGGAATGCCACATAATAATACAGCCAATAGTGGCCTGGAATGCATCTATGCTGGACCTGGGTGGCGTGATGATATTTAATCAATTAATTCGACACAGTGCCGCTGGTGACATGGCATCCACTTACAAGTGGAAAGTATCTGGAACCATATCATATGAATCAGGAGATTCCCCCACCAATAAACGCTTGATACTATTGGATCGCCTGAGCATGGAGATTATTGGCACTGGATGGGCATATGCTGATGGGACATTTCTCATTAAATGCAGATATCAGCCGGATGAAACCGTCATGCTGATTGGTATGGATGAGGGCGGCAATTACAATGCTGATGTCTATGATCGGCTGTCACTTTGTTCTGAGGAATTGTCCCTTCCTGACGGCTCAACCTGGAGGCCAATTTTATGGCAGGGGCGAAAGATCTGGACATCCGCCAATTTCGCTTCCGGCGGAGCGCTTACCAATCTTGTAGTCAATGCCGCTGCAACGGGCCTTGAAACCAGTGGGGCAAATGTGGGTACATGGATTTCAAGCGCCATTTTGCTGACCAAGTACGATGCCGACTCCCTCTACAATAACCGCCTTCAATACGCAAAGCTTGGCTGGTGCTATCCAATCGATTCGCCATCGGTGGACTACTTGACGGTTTACAAAGGATATGTCTCTCTCGACGGTGGGACAACCTGGACACAGCACACCACCAACGGTGGCGAGATAACTGGGCTCGATGACACAACGGATCTGGATGGTGTCTCAATTCAGATCAAGATGGAGGTATCGGACCTTTCCGGGACGATCACACCGCGCCTTATTGGCGTTTGCCTTGAAATATACTGATTAGGAAAAGCGCATGAGTAAATTGGCACTGACTGGCTGTGTGATTCCCGCACATTCGAGCCTTTCTAAATGAGCTACACTCCGCCTTCATGTAATTCTATTGCATTGGCGTTCCTCGAATCCTATGCGCCACCAACCTGCAATGCAATAGCCCTAGTATTTGGCAACAGTGGTTTATCATATACTGCGACATTTAACTTATCGTCGGAGATATCAACATCTTTAAGCGATAAACATGCAACCGGCACAAATATTGGAACAGGGCTGTATAGTTGTGGGCCTCTATCTGGCTTAGTATCACGGGTTTTCACCCAGATAACTGCCATCGCGGACGTATCTTCAGCGCTCTCTACTACGCTCTTAGCTTTATCAGGGCAAGACATGAGGGCGAAAATATCGACATCTCAAGCATCAAGCACATCAATATCTGGTAATGTGCTTACGCTGATTTCGTTGCTTCATGGCGGAGAGCTACTTACCAGGTTATCTATCGATACGGCACATGATCTATATTTAACAATAGATAGCCTCACGATATGCGTAACGGCACATGATCTATATTCAACAATAGATAGTCGCACGGTATGCGTAACGGATCAGTCGTGCGAGATGTCCACCTCTATATCCAATTATGCGAATTTACCCGTAGCAATTGCTACATTAATGAGCGTAGCCACATGGCAGGAGATAGACATCAGTATATCCGCAGACCTGAGCGTTGCACATGGCTTAGTGTCTAACCTCTGCTCCTTTCTATCAAACGTCTCTGATCTATCGTCCAGCATACCGACGGCTCTCAACCAAGGCCAAGACTTAATGGGTTTGGTATCAACCGACCTATCTTTGGTTGGGGACCTGTCTCTCGAAGTATCGGATATTGTTAGGACTGTTGTTGCACAGGATATAGATGTTCATATCGCGACATTCACAAGTTCTAGCTCAGAAGCCTATACAGGGACAGCCACATTATGGTTATTGCATCACGATCTGGAGGTTGCGACTCAAACCTTATTGGCGACTATAGCAAATATGGCAACCATGATATCGGAGTCTATTCGTGTCATCGCTATCACAGAGACTTCCGCTTCGACGAATATTGCCAAGATTCAAGGGATTGCGGCGAAGATAACAACTGGTGTGCAGTCAATCTGTCAGGATCTTGCGTCTAATATTGGCACACAATACTCATCTGACTGCGGGTGCGAGTCCACAATTGGGACCCTTCTTGTCAGAATTCATGATTTATTGTTATCGGCAACGGCTATTGTTATCGCTATTTGCAGACAGGACTTATCAGCCACCGTCTCATCATCAGCCCTCAAATGCATACACAATCTTGCTATTGGGATCACCGCCCCGGCCATCACCGCGCCGGAACTTTTCGCCATGTCGTGCAGAGTTACGAGGGCGTTAAGCGAGTTGTGCAAGCCAATAACAACTGTAAGTTCTGGGAGTAAGACTGCTGACCGTTTGGTTATGAAGAGTAAAACAGATCTCAGGAGAATTGGTTAATGGGTAAAATATATGTTGGCCAGAAAGTTGAGATTAGACTTGATACGGACACTGATTTGTCAACCGCTACTGGCTCAGTCATAAGGGCGGTAAAGCCGTCTGGAACCATTGTATGCTGGACTGGGACTATAGACGGCGAGGAGGTTGTGTATACAACTAATGGCACACCGCTTACCGATCTTGTGGCTGGCACAACTCCGGCTCCACCGTTTGATATTGACGAATCTGGCAGGTGGAGACTTCAGGCTGTTCCAGAGATTGATGGTGCAGCTATCCCAGGTGAAACGGTCACCATGATTGTGTTTAAGATGGGGGAATGATGTACGAATTCTTGAGGAACCTGTACATATCTATCTTCAAGAAAGACGAACTGAAGAGGGCGAAGAAAGAACTTGATTCCTGGCAGCACGTCATCCAGTCTGAGGGCATTCATGGTTTGAGGAAGTTCATGTCCAAGTTCAAGTACAAAAAAGAAGATCACGACTGGACCCCTGATGGCCCCGAGTATGTAGTGATGGCAGGGTGGAGGGACGACTGTGATGGCGCAGCGGTGTTGGGTCGTTGGGGTTTTAAGCAATTGGGTATATGGTCTCAGTTTGTTAGACTCAAGGGGGCTACCAACCATCGGATATGTATAACGGAAAGCCGCAAGTGGTTCACATCCAACTCGAATGTAGTCGAGGTCCCTGATCCGGCAAAGTGGCAGGAGTATGTTCTCACCTGGGGTTGGCACAAACAGAAGGGATACACAAGGATTGAGGTGTTATGAGACTGAGCGAGTTGCAACAGAAGTTTGTAAGGATGGTTGTGCAGGATCTCATCCCAATGGCGTGGTTGCTTGGGTATGAGGTCACGTTCGGTGATGCCTATAGGGACCCAAGGGTTCATGGGGAGGTCGGAGAGAAAAAGGGGTATGGGAGATCAAAGAGTCTCCATAAAAGTAAACTCGCCATAGACCTAAACCTCTTTGCTAATGGGAGGTATTTAAGCGATACAAGTGACCATAAAAGGCTCGGAGAATATTGGGAGTCCATCGGAGGCACTTGGGGCGGAAGGTTTGGAGAATCTTCTCCTGGTAAGGGCGATGGGCACGATGGCAACCACTACAGCCTCGAATACCAAGGACGAAAGTAATGCACTGGGACCGGATAGACTTTGAGAGGCCAAAGGGAACAAGAGTTATCACGGTAAATTATCTAATGATATTAAGGATTTACAATTGGTTGAAAAGGAAATTCAAGTGTTAGCGGCCCCAGGGTCTTGGATCATTACGACATGCCCATCGTGCGGACAGAGGTTCGGGTTCACGGTAACGGAAGAATATAGACACTGGTATCACTGCCCAATGTGCTACATCTCGTTGGACGTTTACAAATCAACTGGTGGAGATAAGGAACAATGCTGACTTTAATACGCCTGGCCGTGAAGTTGGGCATCATCAAGGTGTCATCCATTCTAAGGAACGCTGGGTCTGCGGTTGGAGTCAATGGTAGAACAGTGGGTGGCGGCGTAATTCTTCTCCTCATGGGTGTGATTGGTGCCCTATTGCAGGCGTTCCCGGAGCTTGCCCAGTTGGTTCCAAAGGATGTGGACTATTCTCAATACCTGGAATACTTGTCCGGTGGCTTGATTGGGATCGGGGTTGCTGGGAAGTTCGAGAAGAATCGATCAGAAACCGCCGCACTAAACAACACTCTCACGCAGCTTGTTGAAATCCTTGGAGGAAATGCAAAGATCACCCAACAGATGGTGCAGGACCTATCAAAATATGCTGAAGCAAAAATCGAGAAAGGAGACGATTTAAAGTGAACTTCGTAGACTTCTTCAAAAAATTCGGCGAGATAGCAGAGATTATCAAGCAATCGGTCATTGCGTTGGAAGAGGAGATCACCGATCCCCACCAGGGAAAGGCTAAAAAAGAAATTATTATGAATGCTATCAAGGAGTTAGTCCAGAACGAGACCCTGTGGAATCGCGTGATAGCCTTGGTAGTTTCTTTTCTCATTAACGTGGCCGCTAAGAAATGGGTCGGAAGTTCAGGGGAGGACCCATCCTAAATGTTGGCGCTATGTATGGAACTGACTGGGCAAAGGGTTTCCCAGTATACGAACTTCGATTTTAATTCCATCTGCATGCTGGGTGACAGGTGTTTTGCTGCTGGCGATGATGGGCTGTTCGAGGTTGGAGTTGGCGATGTGGACACAAGTGGTGCTGGTGTAGAGACAGGCATTGTAAGCACATTCGAGTTGGCTACATCAGACTTTGGTATCGATACGCACAAACAATTGAGGCGGGTCCACATTGGCGGAGAGATAACTGATGAGATGGAAGTTTTCGTTAAGTGCGCGGACGACTATACGGAGACTGTAAGATCTGAGGATGTGACGAAAGAGAATCTTCAGCACGGTATAGACTTTGATTTTAGCCATTCTTGTAGGGGTAGATATCTCTCCGTAGGCGTGAACAACGTCAATGGTGGAGATTTTAGTATAGATTCAATAACGGTTGTGCCAATCAAGTTGGTACACAGGCAATCATTTAGACAATATTAGGAGACAATCAAATGACACTTCGGCTTTCTACTGGTTTGAGAAACAATATGCTCGGACTCCAGGCTACCGTAAAAGCTTGTTCTGTTGGTGCAACTCTGGCGCTTGTTGATGGTGGAGAAAGCGCTGACTCCATTACGGACTCTGCCAATGCGTTTGTAAGTAAGGGATACGCTCCAGGTGATGTTCTCTTCCTTCAGGGTGCCACGACCGCCGCTAATGATACCGCCGTTACTGGGGCCATCGTCCAGACTGTTGCGGCTGGAACGATCACTATCCCTACAGGAACCGTAAATACTGCCGAAGCGTTTGCAGCCGGTACGGTTCTCGCTGTTGCTAAGGGTGGGTCCCTGAGAGACATCATGAAGGATGGTGTTATCTATATCTATTCCGGGTCTCAGCCTGCTACCGCAGATACTGCCGCAAGTGGGACTGTTCTTGGCACGATCACCGTGTCTGGTGGGGCGTTCGTTGCGGGTGCTTTCGGGAACGGGCTTGAGTTCGGAGATGCCGCAAGCGGTGCCATTGCCAAGTCTGCAAGTGAAGTGTGGCAGATGATTGCTACCACAACTGGGTATGCGGGTTGGTTCAGGTTCTGTGGCAATGCAGCGGATACTGGGTCTACGTCTACAACGCTTCCAAGAATCGATGGAAGTATTGGGACGAGCGGCGCGGATCTCAACATCTCCAGCACCTCTATCACCGCCTTGAAGACCTACACCATCGACGACTTCATAGATCGGAAGAGCGTCGTGTAGGGAAAGAGTGTAGATCTCGGT
>CALBTS010000533.1 GCA_937968035.1 uncultured Methanomethylovorans sp. | reverse complement strand
AACGACTGGCAGCGGGGATTGCTGCTGGTGTAGAGAAAAAGGATATTTTAATACTTTGAGCAGATTTCTATATTCCCCATTTTAACTTAACTATTTTCAATATTCATCATTTACATTTCTTCCTTCCTGAAACCGAATTGACCATAATCCACAAGAAAAGTTTATCTGTATTGCGTCTCAACGCTTATTTTATCTGCTGCGTAGAGGGGATATCATCAGAAAGGAACTGAAATGGATACTAATGGCTTTCATTATGCTAGTGATGCTGGGTGTCCTGTTCGGAGAACCGGAGGAACGCCCGCCCATATATGCGGATCAGCCTTCAAACAATACTACTCTGAATGAGAGCACGTCTGAAAATCAGGATCTTTTGCCTGAACATATCTCATCTGACCCTCAAAGAGATAACCTTACGGTCCACTTCATAGATGTGGGACAGGGAGACTCCATTCTTGTTGAATATGCCAATGAAACAATGCTGGTAGATGCCGGTGAAAGAGAGAAAGGTGTCAACGTTTCGGCATTCCTTAGGGAACAGGGGATATCCAGCCTTGATTATGTAGTAGCGACCCATCCGCATGCAGATCACATCGGAGGCCTGCTGACAATACTTAATGAATATCCTGTAGGCGAGTTCGTAGACTCGGGATACCCTCACACTACGCAGACATACGAAGACATGCTTGCTATCATTGAAAATAAGAGCATTCCTTTCCATGTGGCAAAACGGGGAGAAGCGCTGGACTTTGCTCCCGGCATACAGGTACAGGTACTGAATCCGCAGAAGAAGCACTCCGTAGAGATCAACGAGAATTCCATAGTTCTCAGGATCATAGACAATAATGTCTCATTCCTGCTCATGGCAGATGCTGGCCTTGAAACTGAAGAAAGCATAATGTATGAAGGCTATTATGTGGATTCCGATATCCTCAAGGTGGGCCATCATGCAAGCACTTCAGCTTCAGGGGCGAGCTTCATCGCAGAAGTGAATCCGGACATCAGTATTATCGAAGTGGGTGCAGATAATGACTATGGATATCCACATGCAGAGGTTCTGGAAAGATTGCAGAACGTATCCACCGTCTACAGAACAGATCATCACGGCACCATAACAGTCACAACCGATGGCTTAACCTACACAGTGATCACTGAAAGGCCCCTTTCGGATCAGAACAGCATAAAGAATGCGAGCTCTTCACTTTTCCCTGTCATTAAAGCGGGAAAGTGAGGTCAAATAAATACATCCTTCTTTAATGAAAGCAATGGAAAGACCTCTGACTTACCGGAGAGACTGAATTGAACTTCAAGGCTACCCTGGACAGGATTGAAAACGGAATTGCAGTGTTACTTATCAGGCCTGAAAGAACCACTCAGATAAAGATCCCTCTCTTCTTTTTGCCTGAAGGTAGCGAGGAAGGCGATATCCTGAACATTGACATTACAAAGGATATGCCGGAAACCGAGAATGCAAAAGCAAGAGCTTCCACACTACTTAATAATCTCAAGAGCAAGAATTAAAGGTTGGGTGCCAGTTCAGGTAAGATCGATCCTAGGTGGTATATGATCCTGAACAGGATGCACACTCTCTAAGGTTCAAATATGGTATATATTCTTTTTCATTTTGTTCATGTTTAAAAATTTGAATATTTCTAGTTTTTGAGGATGTAACTGATCTATGATACTTTTCAGAGAATATTAATGTGCATTTTTACAGTCATGGTACTCCAGCGATCGATGCTTCAGGCAAAAATATTTTCTGCATATTTCATGTTAACGACCCATTAATAAAGGCTAATTTTTTAATAACCCGTGGAAAGGAAGCAACAGCAGTATCAGCAAGATGCTAAAAAATGCACGCCAGTTCAGATTAAAGAGGGTGGGTGGTACTTATAAGGGACAAACTGAACTGGCAGTCTTAACTTAAACGAAAGTTACATATATCTTTTTTCATTTTGTTTCGACTTTAACACAGTCTGAAGCCTGAAGGACTTATTGAGCATAAATGCGATTCTTCAAAACAGCAGTGCATAAAATATATATCCTGCAAGATGAATCAATTGTGTTGAAGGTGTTGTGAATGAGTGGTACTACGAACGGATCTGTTCCTTTTTCCCCTGTGAAGTTCCTGTATGGCCTGTATGATAAGTATTCTGAAAGAATAAAAAAGCAAAAGAAGCTGTTAAGACGAAAATGGATCTCAGGTGCTAGACTTGAATCAAAGGACATGCTGGGAAACAGGCCTTCCTATAAATATCGTCCACGTGATGAAGACGAGATCCTAAGGAACATGTTACTTGAAGAGAAGAGCATATTGGTCAGAGGAAATGCCCTTGCCGGTAAAACCAGAACTACTTTTGAAGTGCTCAAAAGCATGGGTTCCCTGGTCGATGTGATAATTCCGCTCCCGGAGGATATTGATTCCGGAGATTATCCTTTTGCAGATAATTATGGGATGAATACTGAAATTGTTATTCTGGATGACCTTGACAGGTTTGTTGAAATGAGCAACTTTGCGAAAATGATAGAAGTGATTAAAGCTAAGCATTTCCTCATCATTGCAACTTGCCAGAGCGGTGAAAAGTTCGAACTCGTGAACAAAAAAATTGACATCTGTACTGTTTTTGGCAAAAATATAGTTGATATTGGTCTGATCTCCAAAGGTGAAGCTCAGAGAACAGCCGAAAGAGAAGATATCAAGTGGGAAGACACCGAGTTTGATGGAGCCATTGGTTCTGTTTTCATGAGATTGCATGAAATGAGAAGAAGATATGATGCTCTTATGGAAAGGGAAAAAGAAATATTACAAATAATAAAGAAACTGCATATGTGTGGCATATATGAGGGGGATCATCTATTCCCTTATGCACTGATAGAAACAGTCTATATTAAGGATCACCCTGATACTGAATTAGATTGGGTACGTGTGCTTGGGCCATTAACGAGCAGTGAATTAATACTTGTATCTGAGGAAAAAAAGATCCATGTTGAAGAGGTATATCTGGAAAAGATAGTCCAACTCAATGAACCGGCATCGAAACTCTCTGTTCTTAACGAGATGTTCGACACATTTTCTCATAATTCCGCTGTCCTCATAGGAATAGGCAACAAAGCATCCTCATATTCCCTCGTCAGGGTCCAAAAAGCCGAGTATGCAAAAGTTGCTGTCAAAGCATATGAGGAAGCACTTCAGTTAATGATTGCCGATGAATCTCCACTACAATATGCAATGGTCCAGCACAGTCTTGGGATCGCATACAGAAATCTGGCAAGTATGGAAGATAGGGAACATTACCTTGAAAAAGCCATCAGTGCACATGAGGAAGCACTCAAAGTATACACCTTTGAGGAATTCCCTATGGACCATGCAATAACCTGGGACAATATAGGACTTGCACATAGTGATCTGGCATCTGTGAAAGAGAGAAAAAATAATCTCAAAAAAGCGATCGAAGCATATGAGGCAGAGATCAAAGTAGAGATCCTTAAAGAATTCCCGATGCAATATGCGATGGCCCGGAAGAATCTAGGGATGGCATACACCTGTATGGCAGATATGGAAGATATGGATGTAAATCTCGAAAAAGCAGCAAGGTCATATGGAGAAGCACTTGAGATATTTGAAAATCTAAAACTTTCCCATCATGCAGAAAAAGTAAAGAACGAGCTTGCTATCATATTCAGAGAACTGCGACAAGAAGACTAAATCAGGATAATATGATCGTTGGAACATGGGCTGGAATATCATATGCAATCCATAGCAGGTGACAAGACTTCTACCACCTGTCAGAAGACTGAAAGACGTTATGATTTAGACTGGATACGCATTTTTGGAATGCTAATTATCTTTTTTTATCATTGTGGCAGATTCTTCAATCTGGAAGACTGGCATGTGAAGAACAACACACTTTCTCCTGGTATCTCTATAATACTCTCGGTCCTTGAAATTTGGATGATGCCTCTCTTCTTTATGATCTCAGCTATGTCGTCTTACTATTCGCTCACCAAAAGGTTTCCAAAGCAATACATACTCGAGAGGTTTAAAAGGCTCATAGTACCTTTTATATTCGGTACTTTTGTGATCATAGTGCCTGTGCAGGTCTATATTGAACGTGCTTCTCACGGTCATTTTGAGGGTTCTTTCATCGATTTTTATCCCTACTATTTTGATGGGTTGTATGCATTAGGAGGAAATTTTGCCTGGATGGGACTTCATCTATGGTATCTGGAGTTCCTTTTCATCTTTTCCATGCTGACACTTCCATTATTTGTGGTTGCAATAAAGAAAAAAAGTTCCTTCCTTGTTATTCATGCAGTTTCCGTGTTCAGAAAACCAGGGTCTATTTTCCTGCTGGCTATACCTCTCATCCTGATGGAAATTTTTGTCGGACAATACAGAGATAGCATTGGTCTCCAAGCATTTGGAGGCTGGAGCCTGCTGACCTATCTGGTCTTTTTCATAACAGGATACTTCGTATCACTGGATGCGGGGTTCAAGGATACAATTGAAAAACATAGGGTTTCAGCTACATTGTTAGCTTTCGGGATCACCGTGATGTTGATACTGAATTATTTGTACAACATCGGGTCCATAGACAAATATGAGGATGTATTAACTGCAGCTGCTTCATGGTGCTGGCTTCTGGTAATATTTGGTTTTGGAAGCAGACTTTTATCTTTTGATCACTCTATTCTTAAATATGCCAATGAGGCAGTTCTCCCATTCTACATACTTCATCAGACGGTCATTGTGATCTTCGGATTCTGGATAATGGATTGGGAACTCGGGGTTGCATCGAAATACCTTTTGCTAAGTTTAAGCTCATTTGTGACAATAATGCTGGTATATGAATTCCTGATCAGAAGGATCAATGTGACGCGTGTTCTATTCGGTATGAAATAATCATTCATCCTTAGTGACATCTTCAAAGGAGGTACTTGAAGCTGATTTCAGGGAAATGGTATTTACAGCAACAGCTGACCTTACATTGGCAGATGGTGTGCTCGCAAAGGGAGAAAAAGATATCCTTGCGAAAATCCAGGAATTTTTGGAAGTCCCGGAGGACAAAGCGGTCACCATCATTGAAGTTATGCTGATAAAGAACAGAGGCTGAATCAGCAATTATTTTTAACTTCCTAAATGAGGACAGGCTTAAGCCTGTCTACACACTTCTTCCGTACGTAATTCAATGCGCCAACAGCACTTCTTTTTCTCCTTGATCTATGAGGCATCAGGAGAATATATCTCTTTAACCCTTCCTACACGGCCATCTTGCAATTGCACCTTTATCCCATGTGGATGAATTGCAGAGTTGGTCAAAATCCTCTTCACTACACCGCTTGTGATCTTCCCAGTGGCCTGATCTTGTTTCAGAACGATTCCCACGTTCAAACCTATCTTTATATTTTTTCTGTTATTGCCTGCGTTCATGGAACAAGTAAATTCTTCATTCTATAAGCATGTTCTTTCATAAATTGCCCTGATATATGGATCGAACCTATGAAAACAGGAATAGCTTCCGAATGAACCGAAATAGTAAATTCAAAATCTCTTTATTTTATGTATACATCATATAGGTATATATATTTAGAAGCGATTAATATATTATCAGCAGCATGCTTATATACCATGTGCGTGTTCATACGTCTAGAGTTCGAGTGTTTGTCGATTTAATAAAAGGATTATCTCATTCTTGTGTTCTT
>CALBTS010000532.1 GCA_937968035.1 uncultured Methanomethylovorans sp. | reverse complement strand
CCCTGGATCTCGCTGTTCTCTCTGCTGTTGTCAGCCGGGGGTTCGGACTTGTTCTCACTTCTGTTAGGCTGCGGTATAGGGCCGAACATAGCTTCATATTCCTTGAGATGATGGTTCAGCCATCTGGACAGCTCAAGAGCGGCAAGCGGTGAAAGGATCACCTCGGTCTCAAGCTTGCGCTGGATAACCTGTACCCCATCCTCATCAGTTCCTGGCCTGGGATTGTCATTATAAAAACCGATTCTGAAATCGTACGGGCTGTGACCCCCCACGGCACCTATGGAATACACCTGCCTGCAATCTTCCGGTTTATAGAACTCTACCCTAAGTTTTTTATGGTGTTTTCCTGTCATAACATCCGTGCTCATTTTCACTACTCCAGTTACTGTCACGTATTGGGCTAACATCACTTAAATAAGTAGTGGGAACATTAACACATCTGTTACAGAACAAAAAGTTATTAAAGAATACACTCAGGTTAGAACTATGAAAAGCTCACAAATACCTGCCATGATCGCTGTGGCAGCATTCATCATTACGCTCGTCGGGGTCAGTATACTGGTTCTTCAGTACCCTCCACAGCCTGAAAAGGAATACGATGTCAGTTCACTGCAAGCCCACAGGATAGTGATGAACGACAGTAATGCTTCCACATACTACAGGACCTATTTCCATGTGCAGGACTGGAGGGTCAACAGAACGACCATCGTAAATGGAAATATACCCGATATGTACGGTATGCTCATAATGCCTGAAGAAGACATATGGAAGGTGCAGGTCATGGAAAGGACCTGTGCATGTGCCGGTATAAAGCCTATCTATGTCATAGAAGGTTATGTTTCCACAGATTCCGGAGAAGTCTTCAACATTTCGACCAAGAAAGTCCTGGAAACCTCATATGATGCATCTACCTGCGCGTCCACAGCATGTCATTAGGCAGGCATTGCTGGCTGCTTTTGCCCTTTTTTTATTACTGTCAGCTGTGAATGTAGTCCTCTGTGCTCAAAATGTTACATCTGCTATTGAAGTTGACTATTTTTATGAGGAAGGCTGCCTGAAATGCCAGCAGGCATTACCCGTGATCGAGGAGGTCACAAATAGTTATGGAAGCAACCTCACATCCCACGAGATCATTTCCTCCTATGACCTTGCCCGCGGATATGGCATATCTGTAGTTCCTGCCGTGGTTGTGGACAAGCGAACAGTGATAACATACAAAGATTATCAGGGGAATATAACACTTCTTAAAGACCTGCTCACACAAGCTATTGTTACCGGATCGGAAGAAAAGAGAAATATATCCATTATAGAAGAGAACGAAGCTGGCAGAGGACTTTCATTTTATTTAGTTTTCGTTGCAGGCCTCCTTGCTGGTTTCAACCCCTGCATCCTGGCAGTCATGGCCTTTCTGGCCACACTGATACTGTCATCCGGAAGCAAAAAAGAGATATTGAAGATGATAGTTGGTTTTTCCAGCGGTATCTTCATTACGTATATGATAGTAGGCCTGAGCATCCTGGGAACAGTGCACATACTGCCTTCCCTTAAAAGTACGATCACAACCGCAATGGTCTTTCTCATCTTCATACTGGGATGCTGGCACATTTATGATGCCTATCACCTGAGGAAATATTCCAGATCAACTTTCCACACTCCTAAAGCCATGGTCAGGCTGCTTGAAAGAACATCTAAGAGCAATGTGCTGTTTTTATCCTTTGCTTCAGGAGGGCTTTTCTCTCTTGTAAAAGCGCCCTGTGTGGGAGCTATATATTTTTCAATACTTGATATGTTGGTAGGCAGAACTGATCTTGCTCGCGGAGCTTTTTACCTTGCGGTATATAATCTAGGTGTGATCTTTCCGATCATCGTTCTGGGCATATTACTTGGCTATGGCATGAAACCGGAGACCATTACAGAGCTCAAGGAAAACAAGCGTGTGGAGATCAGGCTTTTCACAGGTGCCATACTGATACTTCTTGCCCTGCTGCTGCATTTGCATATCATCTGATGCAGGTTAGCCCTCTACCTGCTTTTTCATTTCCCTGGCAGCATTCGCTATATCTTTTTTAGAATAAACCCTTGCGATCTTTTCTACTGCATCCAGATTACGTACTACATTGTCAAGATAGCCCAGTATATCGCCCGGATAAGCGGTCACACCGTACATGTCTTCCATTTTATGTACAATACCCGCAGGATCATAGCCTTCCATGCGGATCTCCACGATCTTTGCAGAAAAACGACGTTCTGCACATCCGCAATATGGGGAGTCCTTGCATTTGCAGGTAAGGAAAGCCGCTGCAAATTCAAAGAGCTGGTCCTGTATGTTCTGGTCAAGCTGAGAGATATTGTCGCCCTCGAATATTATATCAAGGGAAGCACCCTGGAAAACACGGGAAGGGACATTGATGTCCAGAGCTGTGGATATCTGTGCAGCATACTTGAAGTAGACACCATCAAAGAACTCCAGGTTCGTTACGATCTCAAGCGGCCCCATCCCCTTAAGCACCGCGTCCCGTATAAGGAACGCTGAAGACACTGACAGGAAATGACCTGCAGCTATCTGGCCGAAAGGTGTAAGGGAGATATTGTCCTCCCTTTTTTCAAGGAACTTGTAGTGTACCAGCCTGGTAACAAGTTTTGTGAGCTCAAAAGTACCCAGCATCCGTTTATGGATGGCTGTCAGATCTTTCTTTGAAGAGGTAACAGCTGCTGATGCCAGTATCTCTTCCATCTGTTCATCTTCACCATAATCCAATGAAGATGGCATCATCTTGCCTTTTAGCAATTTTATCGCAACAGCATCTTCGGTCTCGGTCTGCTCACTGGAATAGCGCTTGTTCGGCGTTGCCAGCAGTACCACGATACCCCGGTCATGATAATCAGGCCGGCCGGCACGTCCCAGCATTTGCATGAACTCTTGCATGTTGATCCATTCTATTCCCATGGCAAGGGATTCGAATATCACCTGTGACGCAGGGAAATCCACGCCTGCTGCAAGGGCAGCAGTTGTTACCACCACTGGCAATTTCCCTTTAAGAAAACGCTCTTCTACGGATTTACGCACGAACTGGGTAAGACCTGCATGATAAGGCGCAGAGACCATTGGCAATGCTTCTGATATGCTGTGGCAATTGCGTCTGGAATTGGTGAAAATGATCGTTTGCCCTCTGTGGCCTTTTGTGGACGTCCTGGCAAACTCTTCTCTTACCAGGCGGGTCATAAGCTTGAGCTTATCATGTTCCTCGCAGAAAATAAGATGACGTTCAATAGGAACAGGCCGATATTCGTACTCTACCAATGTAGCGTTCAGTTTTTGTGCCAGCGCAAGCGGTTCGGCAACAGTGGCGGAAAGGTATATGAACTGTGCAGCCGGAGCAATATATTTCAGTCTCCCTATGACACCATCGACCCTGTGTCCTCGTTCACTGTCTTCAAGTGTGTGCACCTCGTCTATGACCACGGTGCCGATCTTACCCAGCAGGTCAGCATCCCCCGACCTCAAAATGAAATCAATGCCTTCATATGTTCCTACGATTATGTTTGAATCAAGAGCTCTGCGCATCTTCAGAGTAGAAGAGGTACGAATGCGTGCACTTCCTATACGTATAGAAGTTGTGATACCCAACGATCCGTACTTATCCGTGAACTGGTCATACTTCTGATTTGCAAGCGCCACCAGAGGGACAAGATACAACATTTTTCCTTTTTTGCGCAGTATGTTCTCGATGCCTGCAAGTTCGCCTATAAGGGTTTTCCCGGTAGCTGTAACAGAAGTTACAAGCTGGTGCTTTCCTTTGAAAAGGCCTGCATCAACGGCTTTAGCCTGTACCGGCAGCAGTTCGTCGGATTTTTGCAATAGGATGTCTTTAAAATTTTTTGATATGGGCAGATCTGCTATTCTCATTGTCCTGGCATCAAGGGAAGCCTGGACAGTATCAAACCTTGTAAGTTCCTGGTCAAGACCTTCAGGGTCCAATGTACCTACAGTCCGGTCGAGGTCCCTTGTCTGTAAAAGCATCTCTTCGATGCGCTTTTTCGCCTCGTCGCTATAATGACAATAAGGAGCATTAAGGACCCTGGCCAGCTCTTCTTTGGCGCATTCCTCGCATATCTTCTCTGAATGATATCTTATTGACCGCCTGTTCAGAAAATTGAAACGGCGTTTAAGCAGACAAAAACGACAGGCATTGACTAATTCCCCATCAAGCTGGAAACCTTTCAGCATATCCATAAAAGCTGCAGTAGTGGCTTCGTTCCCGCCTTTTGCGATCATGATGCGATCGGACATACGTAGCAGATCTATGAACTCTGCAGGTGTCAGGTATTCTTCCTTGCCATCCCTTAGCATTCTGAACTTGTGCGGCCTTGAACCTGCCGGGGTTTTATTAAGGATCAGTTCCCCGGTGAAAAGTGGCAATTTCCTGCCCCCTTTTATGACCAATACCAATAATTTAGTACTTTCGGGGTTTATAAGGATCCATAAGCTCATTATGCAGCTGAATTGGAGAGAAGGTATAAGTAATGTATGCTTGTCATTGTCTGGAAAACATTATATGTATTACAACCAATAGATAGAAATAAAAATATAATATTTTAGTGTAGATATATCTCATTTCAAGAGGGAAAGTTTCATGCTGGGACCGTTCAAGTCTGCAGGAATACAGCAACCTGTCACTGGAGAACAAGCATCGTGTACTGAAAATGATGCACATAATCTTTATGATACTATCCGGGAGAATATACCCCAGGAAAATGTGCCAGGTCCAGAGACTATCCCGCATCTTAGCATATTAAGCACAGGTATTTCCGTCCTTGACAGGAGTATAGGAGGAGGACTGCCTTGCGGTTCGCTGACCTATGTTTCAGCAGATCCTTCCTGTATGGCAGAAATATTTCTCTACCAGTTCACTCAATCAAGAAAGACTTATTATTTCACTACTAGCCGCAGACCTAAATATTTACTCAGGGACATAGTGAACCTTAACTTTGATATAAAGAACATAACTTTTATCGATGTTTATAGTGAATATTACCTGACATCTTCAGGTGAAATGGCAGATATTGTCGGTAATGACTATGCGGACACTAAGCTGCTCGAGTTCGTGGAGTACAATTTAAAGAATATCAGGAACGATGATCAAAGAGGAGAGATCAACCTTGTGTTTGACAATTTCTCATTTTTCATGAACCTGCGTGTGAACCCGGGACTGCTCAGGAGGATGATGCACATCATATACGAGGTCAGCAAGGAAGCAGATGCTCTTACATATCTCTATGGTCTGAAAGGGAGTCATCCTGAACACATAGAGAACGAGATCCTTAATGCTGCAGATGTGATCTTTGAGATATCCCTTGACAGGGGAGCTGATAAGATGGTGAATAAACTCGCTATTCCTAAGATGCGGGGTATGCTGCCGACAGCCGAAGTGATCAAGTTCAAGATATGCGATGGCGTTCAGATCGACACATCCAAGGATATTGCATAAAAATAACAGATCAAAGAGTACCATTATCTATTGCATTATTGCACATACATTCCCGGTCTATGGGCATGCGTGCTGCAATGGAATGTAAAAGCTCAAAAATGAATTCTTTTCTGGAAGTAAGTATATCCAGCACCTCAGTTGCTGTAGGCCTGGCACTTTCGATCCCAGAAGCCATATTTGTTACCAGGCATAAGGATGCATAACAGAGCTGCATCTCTTTGGCAAGTACCACTTCCGGCAGACCCGTCATACCTACAACATCGGCAAAGCTACTTAACATGCGGATCTCAGCCTTGGTCTCGAACCTCGGACCTTCAGTACATGCATATATCACATCAGCTGTTTGAACTCCTTTTTCTTTAAGGATGGACCTTATCAGAGATCGAAGCTGTGGACAGTAAGGCTCTGACATGTCTGCATGTACGGTCTGATCTTCAAAGAAAGTGGATGGGCGCATGCAAGTGAAATCCACAAAATCGTATGGCAGTACCATGCTTCCAATGGGATGGCCATGTATCGTACCCACAGAGTTAACAGCTACCACACGCGTGATCCCTAGTTGCTTTATTGCCATGATATTGGCACGATAATTTATCCTATGAGGTGGAACATGGCCACTGTCCCCTGTATGTCTTGGGATGAACAATACGTTAATACCTGCCATCCTGGCTATGGATGCCTGTACAGCACCATATTCGGTATTGACTGTGATCTGTGACCGGTCATCAAGGTGGGAAAAACCCACTCCTCCAATGACAGCAAAGGAAAAATGTACATTGGATGTACATTCCTTATCCAGTATGCTAAGAGACATCCTTTCACTCCTTGACGGGTCTGGCAGCTATCCTGATGCCTGCAAGAGCAATAATGATAGCTATGACGATGGAATAAATGAAATATTGCAGTCCTGAAACTACGGAAGGCTGAACGCCTTCAATAACAGGATTAAAGGCTAATATATACGTGGTGGCTCCCCATAACAGGAGTCCTAGCGAAAGAGCGTAGAAAGAAGGCGATATCTGCCTTAAACTAAACTTTCCATGCAGGTACATATCCATCATACGCCCGAAATTCATTATGATCGCCGCTAATACCAGCCACCATACAGAACTGTGTATGAACACAGTGACCAGTGGCACCAATCCATGATACCATATGCCCCCGTGGGTATAATATTGCCATATACTGACAAGTCCCTGTACAAAGGAAACGATAATTATCAGTAATGCCGCAGAATGGGTTACAACGACCAGTTTTCCCATGTGAAAATCATCTTTTATCTTGTTCCACATAGTGGTGACAGTATCACCGAAACCACGGTAGAGCATGTACAGGCCAACTGCCGCGAGGATACCTATTATAGCCCCTTCCGGATAGCGAGCTA
>CALBTS010000531.1 GCA_937968035.1 uncultured Methanomethylovorans sp. | reverse complement strand
GAAAAAGCCGTCTCTTAAACGGGGGCCGGCTTTTTCTATTTGGGCACCTTATTTGCTAAGGTAAAATTTGTAATTGAGATTTGACTTCCTGTATCGCTTCCATGGCACTAATCTAGCTTAATGCAAAATAGGTAATTCATTTTTATTTGCTTTACAGACATAATTAATATATTCAAAGGAATTCCTACCGTTGTGGTTATGCTAGCCGATGATTTGGAAAATTGGGTATCGATGTTGCCGTAAAATGACTGTCAACAAAAATAAATTCCGGGTAGAACCCAAAAATATTGATAATTCTCCAATACCGCTTTATACTATACAACAACACTAGCATCAAAATGTACTGATAATTCATTGGAGGAAGAAAATGAGGAAAAATAGCGGGAATTTTGTAAAAACTGAACAAAATTGTGAAAAAAGCAAAACAACAATAATCGGATACGTTGTACTCGTACTTTTCATGCTTATTCTTCCGATGGTGATGATCTCTTGCCAGAATATCAATGTGGAAACTGAGACGCTTCAACCACCGGTGATCAGTAATGGTGAATCTGATGGTCGCTATACAGTAACGCCAGCCCGTGGACAAACTGTGACAATTACCGATCCTAACGGTGGTGCAGCCATTTATTACACGCTCGATGGAAGTACGCCAACTGATGTGGCTTCCGCAAGCAATTATTTGTATTCTGGACCTATCACTCTTACAGGAACCCAGGATACTACGATTGTTAACGCCCGTGCTTTTAAAGAAAACCTTCGTGACTCACCAGTTGCTACTAAAAGCTTCAGACTTGCTTGGAAGCAAATGTCTGCGACAATGGCAACCGCACGTATGGAGCACGGAGTTGTAGAAGTGGATGGTAAAATATACATAATCGGAGGGTTCACGGGGCAATATACAAATACGACAAATACCTGTGAAGTGTATAATGTTGCTACCGGAGAAATATCTGATTTGGGGTATCCTTTAAATTCTGCCCGTGCATAATTTGGCATCGCTGTACTGAATAAAAAAATATATGTTATAGGTGGAACCGTAGCTGGAGTACCATCGAATACGATCGAAGTTTTTGATACTCAAAATCTCGGCAATTGGGTGACTTTGACAGATACATTGCCAGTTGCACTAAATAGTCTTTGCGCGTCTGCTTACAATGGTGTTATATATATATTTTCAGGCAATGATGGCAGTGATATCGTGAATACAGTCTATGCTTATACTCCAGGGGCAAATCCATCGGCGGTTGCACTTTCGGCAGGAACCTATAGTGGAAGGATGTATGTTAAGATTGTTGCTCTTTCCGCGCAACTTGTGATTATCGGGGGATCAAACGGCACGGCCGTAAAAGATATATGTTCATTCAATCCTGGAGATCTGTCTATGTCTGATGCTCCGATTGATCTTTCATCTGCGCGTTATGCCTTTGCAGCGGTTTCTCTTGGCTCTGATATTTACTTGTTCGGAGGGAAGTCTGGAAATCAGATAACCTCAAGATATTCGACTGCCATTGGAGAAGTGCAAGATTTTGATATGCCTGTATTTTTGGAGGGACCCGCTGCCGCAACGAACGGCTCCAATATTTTTGTTTTCGGGGGTTCGACGGGTTTACCTGGGAATGCAGTTTACCGTTTTACCCCCTAATTACTTCTAATCAACCATGGGTGCGGAAAGAGTGACTACTACCAGTTTGGAGTTCCATACACCGGTATTTTTTTGATACTCGGCTCCACTCTGATTAGCAAGGCAGAATTTGAGTTTTGCAACATCGATGCCTCCCTCAAGCTCGGTTATGACTGTTGGCGATACAGCATGCAAATCCTGCGGAACGGTAGCCATGGTAGGATCCAAGCAAACTGCCGAGATACACTCTGTCCAGTCTAAAGTTCCTGGGGCAAAACCTACTGGAAGGTTAAGTATAATTTTTACCCAATAATGGCCAGTATCTAAAGTTGTATTGGGGTTAACCTGCATAATCAAATTTGTTCTGCAAATGTATTTTGTCGAGTGACTGTCGTTATCATGACTCGCTGCCGCGTAATTCGTCGACCCGCTGATCGGAGCGTAGTCAGCGTCATGATCATGGTCAATTGTCGCGTAATCGGCGTCATGGTTATGTCCTATTGCCGAGTAGGCTGTGTTGTGGTCGTGTCCTGCAGCCGCATAGTTGGCGGATCCGCTTACCGGCGCGTAGTCGGCGTCATGATCATGGTCAATCGCTGCGTAATCTGTATCATGATCGTGTTCTGCGTTCGCATAGTCAGTATCATGTTTATGGCTTGCCAAGCTTACAATTACCTCAGCGAGAGCCGGGGACGTGGCCTTGTCTCGGAGTTTGACTGTTTAGATCGGAAGAGCACACGTCTGAACTCCAGTCACCGAATACGAT